>JASJGK010000240.1:0-10909 GCA_033791585.1 SAR324 cluster bacterium
CCTCAGGTAGTACTTTTTGGATGGCCCGTTTCATCTTTTTTAACTCGTCCATCAGGTGATCTTTAGTGTGCAATCTCCCCGAAGTATCACAAAGAAGGATGTCATAGTTTTCTTTTTTTGCCCGCTCAGCCGCTTCATATAAAACCGCTGAAGGATCAGCACCAATATCCTTTTTCACTAAATCAATGTCGCTGCGTCTACACCACTCTGCCATTTGTTCAATAGCTGCGGCACGAAAAGTATCGCCTGCTGCCACTAAAACTTTTTTTCCTTCGGCCTTATACTGGGCTGCAAGCTTACCAATGGTGGTTGTTTTACCAACACCGTTAACCCCAACAAAGAGGTGAACCGTTGGGCCGACCTCACTGAAGGGCATGGCGTGATCGCCTTGGTGTAGAATATTGGTGAAAATAGATTTCACTTCTTCTACTACGTCGGCTTGGGTTTTTAGTGCCCCTGCATCCAACTTTTTTTGGACCATGTCGATGATCTTCATCACTGTGGCAGCACCCAAGTCTGCTACAATCAAACGTTCTTCTAATTCTTCTAAAAAGTCAGCATCGGCTGCATCCTCGCTAGCTAGCTCTAAAATCCCGCCAACAAGCAATCTCTTAGTCTTGGCTAAGCCTGCGATTAATTTAGCAAAGAAACCTGTTTTCCCCTCTATCTCGCTACCCTTTAGTTCTTTGGTCAACAGAGAACCTTGGGCCTGCAAATTTTCATGAGCCTTCGTAATTTTATCTGAAAACTCTAGAGTTTTCTCTTTACTCACTTGGCTCAACTCTTTAAGTCGCTTTTTTTCTTCTTTCTTTTTCTTGCTAAAAAACATCACTTCCTTTGGTTTAAGAATCCCATTTGTATCCTGAATATCCCAAGGGGGCAAGGGGTGGAGGGCGAAAAGAGGTAAAAGTCTTTTCAAAGGAAGTTTTACAAGTTAAACTCATAAAAAAATTGGAGTATTACAATGGAACGAAGATATTTTTGTCTTTTCATTATGCATCTAAACCCCGCTAAAAAAGGGGCTTTGAGGGCGTACGAAAAAGAAGTGAAGCCTATTATCGAAAGCCACGGAGGTAGGTTTGAAATGATTTTAGAACCCTATATTGCAAATGTAGAAGGAGCACCACCAGGTGAGATTCATCTTCTGTCTTTTAAAAACCCGCAGGGTTTAAAAGATTTTAGAAAAGACTCAAGGACGGAAGCTTTAAGATTGCAAAGAGGGGATATTGTAGATCGAGTAGACTTAATTCCCTGCCACCAAATGCCTCTAGATGAGTACTTTGGTGACAGCGAATAAATAAATTACTTAGAGGCCGCTAGGTTTGACAAGAACGTCAATACGGCGGTTTAACTTTCGTAAACTAGGGATTTCGTTAGAGACTTTTGGCCTTGTGTCACCGTAGCCCGCAATTTCCATGCGTTCTGGTTTGATACCAAAAATTTCTAAATTTCGGACCACACTTCCTGCTCGTGCTGCTGAAAGCTCCCAGTTACTAGGGAAGCGTCCACCCAAAGTTTTGGTATTATCTGTATGACCCTCTACAATCAAAGTGTTGGGTATTGCATGCAAGATCCTAGAAAACTTTTCAATAATTTCAATTCCCTGTGGTGTCGGATCAGCTTTACCTGTCTCAAACATTACTGAGTCAGAAAAGCTAATAGTAATTCCACGATCATCGACAGTCATATCTGCTACTTCTGAAATTTCACTCTTTTTTAAACTGGATTCCAAGCTTTCCATAAAAGTCGGCATACCAGCAAACATAAATGGTGAAGCAGGTGGCCCGCCAGCAAAACTAGCTGAGACAGCCTTAAAGAGTTCTTCTTCTGATTTGGACATTGCAAATAGAAGGATGAAAAAACACATCAGGAGTGTAACCATATCCCCGTAGGTATAAATCCACTCCACACGTTCTTCAACCTTCGGACAACTGCATTCCTCTTCTGCGGCCATTTAGCCCCCCTTATCTGCTGAGAATTTAAGTTCTTCATACTTCGCTTTGAGTGCAGGAGGTAAATAGTTCATTAAATCCTGCTCAATAAATTCCGCTCGTTCGTTCTTTTCGATAAACAAAACACCGTCACGAATCATTTCGTCTAACACACCTTCAGCTGCATTTGCAGTTTCCAAGGTGTTAGACCATGGCACAAAAATACCCGTGGAAAGTAACGACCCATATAAAGTCGTAATCAAGGCCACGGACATCTTAGGTCCAATGGTTGAAATATCATCTAGGGACTGGAGCATCAACACCAGACCAATTAGCGTCCCGATCATCCCAAATCCAGGGGATAAACCAGACATCTGTTTGATCACCATCTGGGCATCTTCTTTATTTTTGGCCGAATACTTCATCTCACTCATCATGATTTCCATAATCAGCTCTCGGTCAACTCTATCAACAACCAGCCGTAACCCGTTGCGTAAAAATTCATTTTCAATAGAAGGTAGGCTATCTTCAATGGCAAGTACGTTTTTTCTAGCAACCTTAGCTACATCCACGATGATCACTAATGTTTCAATTAAGGGAACATTTTTCCCCTTAAAAACCTTACCAATAGTTGAGCCTAGTTTTGCGATCATATCCATGGGATAAGAGCCAAGCGTACCAACGAAAGTACCAAAAAGTACAATAATAACGCTAGGTGCGTTCCACATAAACTGTAAGTATTCAGGCTTGAGTCCACCATTTTCGTACATAGTACCAAAGAGGAACACCGCCCAAACCCCAGCAAATCCTAATGTTGCAGCTAAATCCATTTTTTCCTTTATGTTTGCAAAAGACTTTGCGAATGCCAGTGGTTAAGCAATATCTTTACCAAAGTTGAAATCCATTCATTTTTATTTGTACTTTGCAGTATAAACTTTTGCTCGAAGCTGGGCACTAGAGTTGCTTTAACCTCTTTTAGACCCTCTCCTTTTAAAGAGACCGATAATTTTAAAAGGGATGAAAGCAAATTGCATGCTAAAAAATTACTTATCCTATAGAGAATTTTTTTGATTCCAATTCGGCCAAGGGAAAATTTAAGTATTTAAATAAAACGAGCACCTTAGATAAACAGATTAACCTAGATTTTCTTTCTATTGGTAAGGCATTTTAAAATTCAAAGACTCCTCTAAAAAAAGGTTCACCCCTTGCATCACTAGAGGGAATATTAAACTAAAACTACGACTGGCCAAAACAAAACATGAAACACTGGATTATCACTATTGGGGTTGCATTACTCTTCCTTAGCTCCTGTACCATGATGGTAGACGAGGCAGATGCACCTAGAAAAAGAATTAAATTAAGCTGCGCTGATACAAGGCTGGAGTCTAGTTTTAAATTTCATGAGCGGGCGAAAGATTATTTAGAGAGTTACTATAAAACCCGAAAGGAAAGTGAACTATTCTTTGCTTGGTATGCTTCTGAAGACAGTGTTTACATGGCTAAAACCATTAGTAAATGTTGGGACAAGAGAAACAAGCATTTTCATGCCGTCCAGAATATCTTTCAAAAAAGTAGAATTCTACGCAGGCTAGTCGCACAAAATATGCGCCAAGATAGCCAGACCCAAATTTCAGAACTCTTTCTTGATGACTACCGCAAGATTTTTGTTAGAGACATCCAGTAGATATCCAATAAAGGTGAGCCATGTCTTTTGACTTCACAGATACCATTGCGGGAATTGCTACAGCACCAGGAATCGGCGGCGTATCTATTATTCGCATCAGCGGTGACCAAGCCTTAACAATTTCAAAAAGCCTCTTTCGCCCCACTGGCAGAGCTATTTCTAAAAGACCAAGAACCTTGGCTCATGGCTGGTTGCAAAGAGATGGGCAAGATCTTGACGAAGTTTTATGTGTCTACATGCCAGGCCCCCACTCCTTTACAGCAGAAGATGTGATTGAAGTTCATTGCCACGGCGGTGCAGCGGTCAGTCACTACTGTTTAGAACTAGCTATGGCCTGTGGCGCAAGACTTTCAAGGGCTGGGGAGTTTACCCAGAGAGCGTTCGTAAATGGGCGTATTGACTTAACCCAAGCGGAAGCCATTGATGATATTACCAAAGCAAAGACGGCACTAGGTTTAGAAATAAGTGTCAACCAACTCAAGGGGAAACTCTTAAACAAGATCCAAGAACTAAAAGAAAAGGTGAGCTGGGTTTTGGCTCTAGTTAACGCGTCTATTGATTTCCCAGAAGAGGATACCCTCTTTGCCCATAAGGCAGAAATTGAAGAGCGCCTAGACTGGACGCAAAAAGAACTAACGCAATTATTAAAAAATTCAGAAGGCAGCTTGCTAGTAAAGGAGGGTTTTAAACTGGCCCTTGCAGGTGTGCCTAACGCAGGGAAATCTTCCCTTCTCAACGGTTTTTTAAAAGAAGAACGAGCTATTGTTACAGAAACAGCTGGCACAACCCGAGATATCATTGAAGAGGCCATAGAGGTTAAGGGTCTGCCCTTGATATTATTGGATACGGCAGGGATCAGAGCCACTACAAACGAAATTGAGCAAATGGGAATTGAGCGCTCCTTAAAGGCTATGGCCCAGGCTGATTTGATCCTTTGGGTTATTGACTCACTAGAGCCTTCCATTGATTGGGACCAGAAAACCCTAGAGGCAGCGGCCGACAAGCCCATATTTGCGATTTATAACAAAATGGATTTGGCTAAAAAGGAACCAAAATTAGACCTTCCTTTTAACCCCGCTCGAGTCAGCTATATTAGTGCACATAAACCTGAGGATGTAGACAGCTTAAAACTGGCTATTTTTGACTATGTGGAAAGTCACATTAGTGGTCTCCATGAAGAGGCAAGCCTGACAAACTTACGCCAAATAGCGGCCAGCAAAAATGCTTTAGCGGCTACGGTCCAAGGTTTAGAGTCCTTTCATGCTGGCGCTGGCGAGGAAGTGATCAGTTTCGAATTGTCTGAGCTGCTTAGATCTTTAGGAGAGATCGTTGGAGAGACCACTCCTGAAGAAATGCTCAACCAAATTTTTGCTAATTTTTGCATAGGAAAGTAAATGGACATGATAGATTTTACCTTAGAAATCCTTTTGGGAAAAAAGAAAGAGTTACTCAGTACCCTTTTAAAGCAATCGGCTCGCATAAGAAACGCACAAAGCGAAAAACAACAGGGCGAGGAAATCTCGCTGCGTGAAAAGACCCTACACTATTTAAAAATCAACGATAAGGCTATTGCCTTGCGCCGTGAAGAATTAGGTAAACTTGCCAAAGGTGAAACAAAAAGGTTAGACTTAGAGATAGAAGCCCTACTTAAAAGCATTCAGTACAATAACCAAGCTAAAATTCTTGATCTAGAATCACAAATGACTAGCCTAGAAGTTGAAAGGAAGCAGCTAGAAAAGGGCAATAAACTCACTGGGTACTTAAATCGAAAAACCAATAAAAAATTGGTAGCCAGTAATCCACGTATAAAACGGCCTTTACCAAAAGGTGGGTATGGGCAATAGCAAAGGACGACATGAAAATCGATCGTTTATCAAAACAATCCGTTGCCCCCTATAAACAACGCCACCCAAGCCCCCAAGAACAAAAAGAACAGCAGGCTGGCAAAACCAAAGAGCGAGAGCAACTCTTTGATATTGCAGCTCAGTTTCGAGACCTAAAACTCCAAGAAAAAAGAGCTGCCGCAGATTCTATCCGTGCACTTCATGAGCTTTTAGAAAGGGCGATTGAATGGAGAGAGCTACGCTTTTACCACCATGCTAAAGACGGCAATGACTATGTTGATATCATTGACCGAGTTTCAGGCGACGTAATCAAAACCATACCTGAACCCGACTTTGTCAAACTGGCAAATTCTTTCAAGCAGCATCCCGGGATTACTCTTGATATCACTGGTTAGCAATGAGTGATGGCTTTAAAAAAATGCAAATCTTGCATGACCTTTCAAGTCATGACCATAATAAAGAAACCCTTCATAAGCTAGAACTAAGTGAAGAGGCTCTAGGCCTCGCAAAAGAACTCCAAGAAAAAGAGCTTCCGGGCAAAAAGCTCCACCCAAAAACACCTGAAGAAATTACAAAAAAGAGTGAGGCTCTTCTTGAGGCTATCAAATTCCAAAGGGAATGGGATGCAAGTCGCGCCCGTGGTATTGAGCCAACAAGGGGAAAACCCATTCCGCAAGTAACAGCGAAAAATAAACCTGAACTGAGTGCTGAGAGAAAAGAACGCCTAAAACAAAGACCCCGCAAAGCTTAAGGTTATTCACCTTAACTCAACGGGGTCTTTTGTTTTTAGAACTGACAGTATCTTACTTTAATTCAGAAGCCAGTTTAAGTTTAGGTTTAAAAGCTTGGGGCTTTAAAATCCAAATCCTGCTAACATATCATTGATATCACCTTGACTCTTCGCTTTAGAACCACTGTCAGCATTATCCTGAGGGCCTTCTAAAATAAGGCCGTCCTGCTCTTTACCTTGCAGCGGGCTAGCTTCTGCCTTACTTTTAGGTGGTAGATGATTTGAGTACTTTTGTAAGATATTCAAGAGACTCAATTCCAATTGTTCAATGAAGTTGATGATCTTTTTTAGGGTCTGGCCTGTTAGGTCTTGGAAAGACTGAGAACCAATGATTTCAAAATAAACAGCTTCTTCCTCTTTTAGCTTTTCAGCTCTAAGGCTAATAGAGTTCTCCAAAGAATCAGATAAAATCTTCTGAACTTCTTCAATCTCAGCACTACTACCAGGATTATCTGCTTTGATCTTATCTAATTTCTTTTGCACATCTGCCAGATTAGCCAACATATTGCTGTTATCGCCTTGCTTTTCAGCATTTCGATCTAACAGAGCCTCTGTTTGGTCAAGCGTATTATTGGCAGCTTCTTCCATTCTCTGAATAACAAGGTTTAACTTGTCAATTGCATCAGGCATTTCATCTACAACCGCAGAATCGATACCATCGACAGGGACATTGTCAGAAAAATCTTGTAAGTTATTATGGATTTCTCTAACAGTACGCCCAATTTCATTAACTAGAAAAAAGCTTTCTTTATTGGCAGTCAAGTGGTGGATGTGAGCAATGTGATTGTCCATATCTTGGAAATCTTTCCTCACAATCGACTTGAAAAAACTGGAAATGGTTTTTAAAAGCAAACGTATTTTTTCAGTATTTTTTGGAGGCAAGATTCGGGTCAGATAGTAAACCTTCTCTTGGATCTCCATTAACCCTCGTTCCACCTGCTCAATATGATTAGACATGTTAACCATACTAGGGTCATCAGTAAAAAAATCATCACTAGGGGAGTCAGGGATAGAAAAAGTCAGCTTCGGCCCTTTAAAATTAGAAAGGGTGAAGCGGATGTAGGCGCCAATCATTCCCATTGCTTTGGAATTCACTCCATCGAAATTAAAATGATTTAGCTGCTCCTCAAGAACTTTCATTACCTCCTGAGGGTCTGGCCTTGATTGCTCAGAGAACATGACCAAGAGACTCTCATAATCCTTTATTGCGTGGTATAATTCAACAAAGGAGTCTAAAAACTCGTCTCGAGTTATAGAACATGTATGGTTTTCATTAGTCATGGTTTCCGTTTTCTTAAAGTTAGCGTTGTGCTGCTATTAGTTTTTCTCGTAAATCGCCAATTGCTCTTACTGTGTTACCTTCGTCTGTAAAGGACTCAGCTAGGTCGAGTTGGTCGATTAAGGTTTTGCCATTAGCGCCACCTAAGCCTTCTTTATTCAAGGCTGATTTAACAGAATCAACAACTAAGATGATCACTGTTTCACGTAATTCATTTCGCTTATTTAGTGCATTATATAACTGTGAATCCTTTTCTGCATAGAGGGCAGCCTCTTCAAACTGTCTAATTCCTTCTAAGAGTTTTTCAATTCTAGTATTTGCATCCTTGATTGCCTGACTCTGCTTTTGTGTTTCCAGCGCTGCAATAAAGGCTCTACCAAAGTCACTATCACGTTTGATCGCTTTTTTCACTACAATCTGGCGTTTGCTAGATCGCTGAGATTTAACAATTTCGGCGTCTTCTAAAAGCATTCCTCTACTCATAACTGACTGGTCAATCATGTGGAAGAAGTTTACATATACTGAGTTATCACTGTTTTTATAAACTAAGGGTGGAATATCCATTACGTTTGGATTAAATTCCATTCTCATATACAAACGTTTTTTATACTTACTGCTCTTAGTAATATGCACGTTATGCAAGTACTCTAAGCTTTCAACAGGTTTAACATCGTTGATCTTTTCTGAGTTAGGGATGGTTATATCCATAACAAAGCGTTTCTTATTTTTTCGAGAATAAGGATCGTAAACCCACTTTTCGTAGATCTCTACTGGGAATTGATCCCCTGTTAACTGAATATTTTGGTCAAATTGAATCTCGATACCAAACTGAGCCACACCCATTTCAGGTTCACCCTTAGGGTAAGATAAAATTTTAGTAACGTGGTATGCACGCCCAAAAGTTGTAAGTTTAGATTGCTTTTCAACTTTCAACTGCCCAGCCTTCATTACTGAGTAAGCATCTTCGTAGGTTAGTAATTCCTGCAACCCATTATATAGGTCAACTACATAGCGGTATTTACTACCCTTTCGGTCACGGCCAAAGGCTGTTTCACGAGGCCCAATCAAGTTAAAGGATTTGATATGGAAACGGAATTTCCGACCTTCTAAAGGGTCACCAGCACCGTAAATTTTTACGTATACATTGGCTTTTAGGGCCTGACGATGGAAATCATTCTTGTCTAAAAGTACAAATTTTGTGCTTCTAGGGTCTAAGAACAATAGAGTTCTATTGCGTGAAAGATGCAATTTATCATCGCGACTCCACTCATAGACTTGTCTGATCGTCCACTTCTGACTAGTGCCGTTTGAAAGGATTACTGAAATATAGTAATCTTTTGCTGTTTTATTTTGAACGTAGGTCGAAGAAATGGTAAAGCGGTCAAAGCGCCCCTTATCCAATACCTTAGCTAAGCTCAAGGCTGTTTCTCTATCTGTGTATTGTGGCATTGCCCAAATACTTTGCTGCCCCATGACAATAAGTGCCAGCGGAACAATTAGAAATTTAAAAATTGCTTTCATGGTTGTTACCTTGTCACGAGGGATCATTTATAATCCGTTCCTAAATAGATTTCCACATCCACACCAATTCTTTCATACTGGTCGAGCATGGGTAAAACACGTTGTGGCCCTTCAATCTTAGAAGCCAGTAATAATGCTGATTTTAAAAAGTTTTCTTTATAATAAATTGTTGTGGTTTTAACATCAGGCTTTTTTGCATTGGCCGTATTTACCACATCCATCTTAAGGCCTAAAGCAGACTCAAGATTTTTCTTTTGCATTTTTTCTAAAAAGACATTTAACTGAACACCCTTTCTCATCACCCCTGTTCCATTCACAATGGAAATATGCATCACAATCGGCTTTTGATATTGCTTTAAAATCTCATTGGCATTTTTGGCTGCCTCTTTTAGAGCTTTTTGCTTTTGTGCTTCAAGTTCTTTTTGTCTTTTTGCAGTCATTACGCCAGTTTGACCACTTCCACTTTTTAGTGCACGAGCACTAAACATATTCTCACCCTCATTGCTTTCGGCCATGGCCTTTTCTTGGTCTACCAGTTTAACCTGAAGCAAGTTCGTAGTAATGGGTTCCACTATCGAGGTTCGCATTACCTTTCTACTTAATACATCTAAGGTTAATTGGAAACCGCCTTCAGCTGCAAATCCTTCAGAGATACTTACACTTTCAAGGGGTTGGCCATCATCAAAGGTGATCATTTTGCCAGGTACACCAGCGGGATCAATCAAAGATTGTGGAAGTTTTAAGGTAAATTTTGTACTATTGGCTTTTTGCCTAACTCGTATTTTGCCTAATACTTGAGGATTAAACATCCCCTTGATTTGCAATACGTAGTCACCCTCTGGGGTAGGAACAATGGTGATACTCCGGACGATATTTCCTTGAGTTACACTTGTTTGTGCGAATAAATCACAGGCAAGCAGCAATGCGGCCAGTAGAGCTAAAATGCTCGGCCTTGTTAAAATCGATCGTATCATATCACTTCTCCTAGGGCGTTAATAATGTTTGGCGTTTAGAACTGTGCCCATCGTTATGCACAAACAAGACCTTTTTTAAAAAAAACTTCTTGCCTTTTAAAAAAAACTTTAATTTTTCCTTCCAAGCTTGGATTTTCAAGCTTTTTATTTATTTTTTTCATATTAATGGGATAAATCGTCATAAAAACGAAAAAAAATGTCTTTTTCTCCCTTGAATAATTGATCAAACTGATTTTATAGGGTAATAAATTAACAAAGGAAGCAATTTTTAAGGTCATCTATGCAGATTCAATGCAACCATTGCGGTTCGCGCTACCAAATTGATACAAATAAAGTCCCAGAGGGAAATTCTTTTGTACGTTGTTCTGATTGCCAGAAGCCTATTCCTGTGCAAAAAGACTCAGATACCAATGATAACAGTGTTATCTCTGAGTGTCCCAATTGCCAAATTCAATACGCAATCCCTGAAGATAAATTTAGCACCGAACAAATTAAAGTCTCTTGCGGCAGCTGCGGCCATCACTTTAAAGTAGATAAGTCCGGTGAAGTCGAGCCTGCAGATGAAACACCGACCAG
The DNA here is from genome assembly GCA_033791585.1 of SAR324 cluster bacterium. Lineage (GTDB taxonomy): Bacteria > SAR324 > SAR324 > XYD2-FULL-50-16 > XYD2-FULL-50-16 > JASJGK01. The sequence continues at coordinate 10,600 of JASJGK010000240.1, forward strand.
CGAAGCAGAAGAAGATACCCAATCTGAAACTTTGGTTATGGATGATGCTGCCGACTTAGGACTAGAAGAGGAAACCACAGAAGAAGAGTTACCTCTGGATGATGATCTTGATGACCTAAATATTGGTGAAGATGATGATCTCGGCGACTTAGGGGCTGGCGATGATGAAGAGTTAGACTTAGGTGGTGATGATGATCTCGGCGACTTAGGGGCTGGCGATGATGAAGAGTTAGACTTAGGTGGTGATGATGATCTCGGCGACTTAGGGGCTGACGATGATGAAGAGTTAGACTTAGGTGGTGATGATGAT
>JASJGK010000241.1:0-10267 GCA_033791585.1 SAR324 cluster bacterium
TTCTATAGGTATTTCGGAAGTTTGAAAAACTTCCCTCAATAAAATCAATTACTTTTAACCTAGACTTCTCTAAATCATCAGGGTGGAATTTTGCTATCCAACTCTTCATATCCATAGTGAGTTCAGATGGGTCGTAGCCCAATCTGTTAGCCCAACTCCCATGATGAATAATCATATTGGTTTGCGGGTTCCAATCCCATAACCCGATTCCACCGTTTTTAATCATCAAATTTACTGCTTTGTCATGTTGCTCTCTTACTCTCAAGAGAGCCGAAGTATGTCTATGACTGATAAGTACTAATGCAAGCACAATTGAGATCAAGGCAATAATGGAAAAAATAACTATTTCTAACTTATAGGCCTCAAATACTGAAAAAGGTTTATTAATGACTACGCTGTTCGGTGGTAAGTTCGAGACCTTGATAGAGAATTTTTCAAGTTGCAGATAATCAAAAACATACTTGTTTGTTCCTGTCATTTGTACGGGAATTTGATCAACCGTTATTCCATGGAGAACTTGCATGGCAATAGATGCCATTGCAGCACCTTGAGAGTAGCCGCCAATTACCTTTCCTCCAATTGCCCCATGACCAATATTGAAATTTAAAAGGGTATATAGAGGGCGACTAGATGCATTAGCTATTTCTCTTCCAATTGATTCATAGGTAAAGGATTCTCCATTACGATCAGAAAAATACACTCCAAGCAATACAATGGTATTGGGACTCAAGCTTGCGACTTGTGACTTTAATTCTTGGATTGTCAGATTTTCTGCATATCGTAACAAGACTTTATCTTTCAAAGGTTCAAGTTGTTTCGCAGTATCCCGTTCCCATGCACGACCTGTTGTTAGGTAATCATTGATAATAAAGACTTCTTTGGTTTCTGGGTGCAAAGTTAATGCAGTGGTTACTGTTTCATAAGCTGAAAATATTTCAGCTACCCCTGTAATATTTGAAACAGATTTTAATTGATCAGGGGAAAAGTCATTTACACCAGAAAAAACCATTGGTACAGGCCCAAAAATTCTATCCCTTCGTGACCTTAAGAAATTATAAGCATTGTTATCACTAGATAAAATCAAATCAATAGGGTGATTTTTATACTTAGTAGTTAAGTATCTTTCTAATTGGTCATAGTACTCAGGAGAATTAAATACTTTTGTATTGAGGTTTTCAATATCAATTTCAATTCTATTTATCTCAGGTTGCAAAACCTCTCCAACTCCTTTTGTAATGTTTTTGACCCATGTCATTTGTTGGTTATACGAATTGACTAAAAGTACGTGTTTGATGGGTTTTGCTTGCAGGGATGGAACACCGAAAAGAGCTATCAAAGCCAAAGTTGCTATAACACTCCGAAAATCAATTGAACTCCATTGAATTGACTTGTTAAAATTCAGAGCACTACCTATTTTTCGGCAGATTTTTGTAAAATGCATAATTCAGATTTTTATTAAAAAATTCCATTCAATTTCGAATACAGGAGATCATATATTCTCACCCTAGGCAACTATATTTTAGCTGTTTTGCAACGCAGAAGTCCTTCATTTAATCAGAGATTTTAAATCTGATTTTCACACTATCAGGTTTCATATTTTAATAATTCAAATTTTGATCATTCCTTACCCAGCCCAAATCCAATACTCTGTGTACTCAAAAACTGGTCGAACTCCTACCACACACAACTATCTAATATCATTCATCTATCCACCTCAAATTCCTAGGAGTTCGACCACTGACCACTTTCTGGTCGAACTCCTGCGATTTAAAAGCTAAACGCAAATATACTAAGGCTTTACGAAGTGTTAGTGCTTTTACACCAACTTTTCACTGATTTGTAAGACTTTGAAATTATGCACTGTAGAACTACAGATTTGTTAACGTGGTGGAGGCTAGGAGGGTCGAACTCCTGAAACAAAGAGTACAATTTTAAAACGGAAAGCTTAATTCTACACTCGAAAAATACTGCTTGCCAAGTAAAGGAAACTTTCGCACTTTAGCAAAGTGCTTCGAAATAAAAAATATTGCAGGGGTACTTTTTGATTAGGGTCCCCAACTGGGTCCCCAAAAAGAGATATTGAAGGATCGCCAAGAGATTGAATAACCGCAAGCCATTGTTTTTTCTGGTAGCGAAAGACAGATTCGAACTGTCGACCTTACGATTATGAGTCGTACGCTCTAACCAACTGAGCTACTTCGCCACTAGAAACAAGCAAATTATGATTTACTTGGCTTTTCTGTCAAGGCGAAAGGTGAAAAAATTGTATTTAAAACGTATCTGAGAAGCAAAATAACCGAATGAATAACAAAAAGATATACATCATAGCCGACGCACACTTAGGGGCTAAGCCCCAAGCCCTAAGCGACCTAGTCACTTGGGTTAAGGGCCTTGACGCAGCAAACACCCAGCTCATTTTTCTAGGGGATTTGTTTCATATTTGGGCGGCCCCGAAAAAATATCACTCTGAAGATGTAACTCTGCTTATGTGTGCGCTTGAAGAATTTAAACAAGCCAGTGGCAAGTCTTCTTTAGTGGTGGGCAACAGGGATGTTTTTTTTAAAACAGGCGACCAGAACCCTATGAAACATCTACCCTTTGATGAAATCGCCTTAGATTTTTTACAGGTTAAGGTAGGTGAAAAAACTTTGCTTTGCACCCATGGCGACCTTGTAAACTCAAAAGACAAACAATATTTAAGGTGGCGGCGGTTACTGCGCTCTAAACTATTGCGAATAGGTTTCGCTTTTGTGCCTGCGGCAAAGGTGAAAGCGATTATGATGGACCTAGAAAATAAATTAAAAGGCACTAATCAGGCCTTTCGCATTGCTTTTCCTGTTGCAGAGTGGGAAAATTTTCTTTTAAAGGTAACAGAAAAATACCCCTTTGACCTTTTAGTTGTGGGGCATTTTCACCCAGCCGAGCCAGTAGTATCTGAAATTGCAAGTGCTACAGCATTTGATACTGCTACGGCGATTGTAATCCCCGACTGGTTTGCAGAAAAAAAAGCCTTGGCCGTTAACAATGATTTAGAATATGAAATTATCACTACCCCTTAAATTTATATCCCTAGTGGGCCTGGCAACGCTGCTCTATTGGGCCTTTTTGCCCCAAAAAAGCGGTTTTTTAGTCACTGGCGACTACCGAGGCGAGATCAAACCCTGCGGATGTTCGCAAAAGGGCGACCAAGGGGGGATAGAGCGAGCAAGTAGCTTTATTAAGAGCCACAAAACAGGTAAATTCTGGGTGGACCTAGGTAATTTTTCAGCCCAACCAACGGAACAAGGCCATTTAAAAACGGCTCTCTTTGTTACCTACTTCAAAAAACTAGGCCTTACAGCCCTATTACCTGGCCCCAGGGAATTTGCTAGCGGCGAGAGTTTTTTTACTAAGCACCCCTTGCCCTACCTATTGAGTAACCAGAAAAGGGAACTTGTACCAGCTGCCAAAAAAATCACCTCCCATGGGGTGGATTTCTACGGTTTTTTATCCCCTGACCTGTTAAGCAAAGGCACCCACATCACCCCTTGGTTGAATGATGTAGACTTATTTTTAGAGCGGCTTGGTGAGGTCCAAGAAAACAGTGTTTTGCTTTTTCGAGGCAACGACCAAGAACTGTTACAACTCAATGAAAGTGGAAAATTTAAGCTGATCATTGTGGGCAACCAAGGCCTTGACGAGGTGCAACAGACCCTAAAAACCGAGATTGAAGCCAAAACTTTCTACAAGCCCCCAGTAAAAGGACAGGGAATTTTACAATTAAAAAGACTTGAAGACCAAACTGGAAAAATCATTTGGCTGACCGCTGAAGTTAAAAGTGATAAAAGCTGGCTGCCCCATTTTAAAGAATATAATGCCCGAGTAAATGATCTCTTTATGGCCTTTCTAGAGCAACAAAGCAAAGCGCCTGAGAAAAGAGTTTACAAGGGTAAAGCCCATTGTATATCCTGTCATCCAAGTCAAGGAGAGCTTTACGAGCAGTCGCGTCATGCCACTGCATATGAATCCCTTAAGGCCGTTAACAAAGAATTTGACCCTGAATGCATCACTTGCCACGTGGCGGGTTTTAAAAAGGGCGGGTTTTTATCGGCAGAGATTACCCCTCACTTAAAGGGTGTCTCTTGTGAAAATTGCCACGGGCCTTTTGTTGACCATAAAAATGGTTGGAAGGACCGAAAGAAGGTAGAAGAAGCAACCTGCAAGGGCTGCCACACCGTTGGCCACTCCCCTGACTTTAACTTTGAAACTTATTTTAAAAAAATAGTACATTCTAAATAACGATGAAAAAAGCTCTACTGATACTAATTTTTCTCTTTGCTCTGCCTTTATCATCATTCGCTGGCGTGAAGGGTGTATTTGAAACTTTAGAGGGCAAGGCCCCCAAAGCAGGCTCTTTAGATGTGGTAACCATCCACGAAGTCTTTGCTTTTAGCTGCCCACACTGCGCTCATTTTAATCAAGAGATTCCAGCTTTAAAAAAGCAATTTGGCAAAAAAATTAAATTTGTTGGCCACCCCGTTGGTTGGGCTGGACACGACCCCGGTCGTTTATATTTTATTGCTGTGGATTTAGGTAAAGAAGAAGCTGTTAAGGATATGATCTTTGATTTTTTCCATGAGAAAGGTCTTGGGGAAATGGTTTACCAAAGAGAACGCCTAAAATATGTGGCACGATTCAACGGCATGCTAGACGAGTTTGAAGCAAAAATGGACGACCCTAAATATGTAAAGGCAATGGAAGATTCCATTCAGTTTGCAAAGGATAAAAAGGTGGAGTCAACCCCTACCTTGGTTGTGGAAGGTATATTTAAAACTCATGGTGACCCTGCTAATCTCAAGATGATTATCAATAGCTTACTTAAGAACCCAGTACCTTAGCTTACTTAAGAACCCAGTACCTTAAAATACCCCTTTACCAGATAAAACCCGTGCGGATTAGCCTTTTACAACTCAATTTCCAAGTTGGCGATTTAGAGGGAAACCTTGAAAAAATCTACAATGCCGCAATTACGGCCTCTAAGGATAAACCCGATTTAATTGTCACCAGCGAGTTGGCTTTAGTGGGCTACCCCCCGCAAGACCTTTTACTAAATCATTCTTTCATCGCAAAAACCAAAGAGAAGGTAATTGCCTTTGCTGCCCGAATGAAAGACCTCCCCCCTTTGCTACTCGGGGCGCCAGAAGAAAATACAGGCTTGGGCAAACCTCTATTTAACTCTTGTTTTTTGCTTAAGTCAGGCCAAGTTAAAAAATCCTTCCAAAAGACCTTACTGCCAAATTACGATGTCTTTGATGAGTCAAGATGGTTTGCCTCCAACCCCGGGCCGCAATCTTTTAAATTAAATGGAAAACACATTGGCGTTACTATCTGTGAAGATATTTGGGCCGATTTCCCCTTTGAACATGGAAAATACCACTCAAACCCCATGGAAGACCTGCAAAAATCCGAAGTGGATTTTGTTATCAATCTTTCTTCCAGCCCCTTTGCTTTAGGCAAGCAAAAGGTTAGGGCTGACATGCTTTCTTTAGTTGCCAAGAAAAATCACGTTCCTATTGTCTATTTGAATCAAATAGGTGGGAATGATCAGTTGATCTTTGATGGCGGTAGCATGGTCATCGGTGACGATGGAACCGTTTTAAAGTGGTTGCCTCGTTTTTCAGAAGCCATTGAGACAATAACCATTGGCGAGACAAAACCTGTGAACTTGGAAAATGCACCACCAAAATTTGTGCCCTTAAAAAATACACTTCCACCAGAAATGGCCAGGGAAGAAGAATGCTTTGAGGCACTCGTTTTGGGCCTACGGGATTATATTAAAAAATGTGGCTTTTCAAAAGTTGTGCTCGGCCTTTCTGGCGGTATCGATTCGGCCTTAACTGCGGCCTTGGCTGTAGAGGCCTTAGGTGCCAACAATGTGTTTGGAATTATGATGCCCTCTCCTTATTCCAGTGAAGGTTCTATTTCTGATAGCTTAGAACTGGCAAAAAGGCTTAAAATCGAAACCCAGCTCGTGCCCATTGCGCCCATTATGGAATCCTTCAAAATGGCGTTAAACCCAAAAGAGCCCTTGACGGAAGAAAACTTACAGGCTCGCATCCGTGGCAATTTATTAATGGCCACCTCCAATGAAACAGGGGCTATGCTTTTAACAACGGGCAACAAGTCTGAACTTTCTGTCGGTTATTGCACTATATATGGCGATATGGCTGGCGGTTTGGCCGTGATTAGCGACCTACCAAAAAATCTTGTTTACTCGCTTTCACGTTGGATCAATGCCAATAAGGGCGATGTCATCCCCCTTAATATCATAGAGAAGGCTCCTTCGGCAGAACTGAGGCCCGACCAAACAGACCAAGACTCCCTGCCTGAATATGATGTATTAGATGCAATTTTAAAGGGTTATATTGAAAAACACCAATCCCAAGAAGAGTTGGCGGCCCAAGGGTTTAACGCTGCCGAGGTGGCCCAAATTGCCCGACTGGTAAAAATAGCTGAATTTAAAAGAAAACAAGCGGCCCCAGGCCTTAAGGTTACCGACCGAGCCTTTGGCAGTGGTTGGCGTATGCCCATCGCCTCGCTTTAAAATACAGCAAAGAAAAGAATAACAAAGTAAGATACCCATAGAAACTACCCCTAAAAAAGAAACAAACGACCATGATCAATCAAATATCCAAAGAATTAAACCTTCGTTTAAACCAAGTTGAAAACTTAATTGAGTTGTTAGACCAAGGCGCAACCATCCCCTTTATCGCACGCTATAGAAAAGAGGCGACCTCAGGGTTAGACGAGGTGCAAATTCGTGATGTCCGTGATCGTTATGAATACTTAACTGAGTTAAATGATAGAAAAGCCACTGTCTTAGATTCCATTAAATCCCAAGAAAAGCTGACTCCCGCTTTAGAAAAACAAATTATAGCCGCAGATACTAAGCAGAAAGTGGAAGATTTATACGCACCTTACAAACCAAAACGCCGCACCCGTGCCCAAATAGCTAGGGAGTTGGGCTTAGAGCCTTTGGCTTTAGTCATGAAAGCGCAAGAGGATTACATCCCTTGGCTGGCAGCTTTCCCCATGCCCGAAGGCTTAAACGAGTTAGAAGTACTAGCCAAGGCACGAGACATCATTGCTGAAGAAGTGGCAGATGAGGCCTCTTTAAAAGAGACACTTCGCCACCTCGCATGGTCCTTAGGAGAAATCAAATCCACAGTGCGTAAGGAATTTAAAGAAGAAAAAACCAAATTTTCTCAATATTACGAACACCAAGAAGCAGTTAAAAAAATACCTGCCCACAGGTTTTTGGCCATCCGACGTGGCGAAGAAGAGAAAATTCTACGGCTGAAATTTGAGCTTCCTGAAGAATCAATGGTTGAAGAAATCCAGAAATTCTACGTTAACAAAGCCAAAGGCAACGACAAGCAATTGCTTTTAGCCATTGATGAAGCCTTTTCAAGGCTGATCTTGACTAATATAGAAGTGGAAATACGTTTGGATTTAAAAGAGAGATCAGACGAAGATTCAATTAAAGTCTTTGGGCAAAACCTAAGAGACCTTTTATTAGCCTCCCCCGCTGGTGCCCACTGCATGCTGGGGATTGACCCAGGTTTTAGAACTGGCTCTAAGTTTGTAGTGATCAACGCCCAAGGGAAACTTATGGACCATGGGACAATTTACCCTGTCCCACCTCAAAATAAATTTCAAGAGTCAGAGGCCATTTTACTGGCTATGATTTCTAAATACAAGCCAAGGTACGTTTGTATTGGTAATGGTACCGCAGGGCGAGAAGTCTTGGCCTTTGTGAAGTCTATGATCAAAAAAGTCGGCCTCAAAGACATCACCCCTGTCTCGGTCAACGAATCAGGGGCCAGCATCTACTCTGCCTCAGACATTGCCCGTGAAGAGTTCCCCGATCTAGACCTTACCTTTCGTGGCTCGGTTTCTATTGCCAGACGCTTCCAAGACCCACTAGCTGAATTGGTGAAGATCGACCCAAAATCAATTGGTGTCGGCCAGTACCAGCATGATGTGAACCAGAGAAAACTCAAAAGCAACTTGGATGAAGTTGTGGAATCAGCGGTAAACCATGTTGGGGTAGATGTGAACCTAGCCTCTGCGCCTTTACTTTCATACGTTTCAGGTATGAGCGCCACCTTGGCTCAGTCGGTAGTGACCCACAGAAATATAAATGGCCCCTTCCCAAATAGAAAATCCCTGATCAAGGTTGAGCGCTTTGGCCCCAAGGCCTTTGAGCAGGCAGCGGGATTTTTAAGGATTTCAGGTGGCGATACACCCTTAGATAGTTCAGCTGTCCACCCAGAGAATTATACGCTGGTTGATAAAATAGCGAAAGACTTGAACCTAAAACCAAAAGACTTGCTACAAAACAAAGAGGCCATTAGCAAAATTAAGCCCATGGACTATGTTTCTGAGCAGGTAGGTATCTTGACTTTGAAAGACATTACAGAAGAACTCCTTAAGCCAGGCCGTGACCCTAGAGAAAGCTATGTTGGGGCAGAGTTAAATGACGATGTTAACGAAATGACAGATCTAGAAGTGGGCATGCAGTTAGAAGGCACGGTTACGAATATGACTAAATTTGGCTGCTTTGTGGATATTGGGGTGCACCAAGATGGCCTCGTGCATATTTCTGAACTTGCTGATCATTTTATCAAAGACCCTTCGGAAGTGACCCATGTGGGGCAGGTTTTAAAGGTGACAGTGCTCGAAGTTGAAGCCAGCCGTGGCCGCATTTCCCTAAGTGCTAAATCGAAGCCTAGTACAAATATAGCTGGGGTTAGTAACTATTCTTCATCCTCGGCAAAACCCAAAAAGGCCGAGAAAAAAGAAAAAGAAGCCCCTGCGACGTTGGCCAGTCTCCAAGCAAAATTTGGACGTTTATGAGCCTTAAAAAAACACCAAAAAAGCCTTATAAATTAAAAGTTTTCCTTATCCCCAATTAGGCATTGCCTAAAAGGTTTTATGGTGATAATTTTTTTAATTCACTACGGGAAAAACCCTGAGGAGATATGTCCTTAAGCGACGAGCAGAATAAATTTTTAACAGAAGCCATTACGCCTCTCGCTGAATCACTGGAACTTGAACTTTTTAAGTTAGAGCTAGTGCAGGAAGATGGTGTAAAAATCTTCAGAGTAACAGTTGATAAAGATGCGGGCGTCGGTGTTTACGACATCCAAAAGCTTAGCAAGAGGCTATCCCCTTTGCTAGAAGTGGAAGACCCTTTTTCCTTTGCATATACACTCGAAGTTAGTAGCCCTGGAATTTTCAGGGAATTATTAAGAACAAAAGACTTCGAACGCTTTAAGGGTGATCGAATTAGAATTAAGAACTCTGAGGATAAATCCTTTACTGGGATTTTACAGGGGTTAGAAGAGGGCAATATCCTCGTTGATATAGACGGAACAACTAACAGGTTTGAATGGGCAACAATGAGCAAAGTAAATCTCAGCCCAGACTTACAACCAAATAGAAAAAGGCAATAAGGAGCTGCATGAAAGCTAATCAATTAAAAGCTGGTCAATTAATGGATGCGATCATCGAGCTAAGCCATGAACGTGGTTTAGATCAAGATATAATTGTTGAATCTTTAGAAGATGCAATTGTAGGCGCAGCCCATAAAAAGTATAAAAATTACCGCAATATTGAAGCGCAAATCAACCGCAACACCAGCGTGCTAGAGTTGATGCACTACAAAACTGTTGTTGATGTTTTAGAAGACCCTGATAATCAGATTCTTCTTGCTGAAGTTTTAGAGCTTGACCCTGATACCGAACTTGGTGATGAAGTTGAGTTTCCTATTGATGTAAACGAGTTTGCACCCATCATTGCTCAAACTGCAAGACAGTTGGTTTTCCAAAAGATCAACGAAGCAGAGCGTGAGATGGTACTGGAAAAGTACAAAGAAAAAGTTGGCGAAATCGTTCATGGTCAGGTTGCCCGTGTTGAACGCAACAGAATTGTAGTGATGATCGGTGGTAACATCGAAGCCATGTTAGAAAGACGTGAACAGATTCCCTTTGAGAATCTGCAACCGGGCGAAAACATTCGTGCTATGCTGTTGGACCTTAAAACTGAGGGCCGAGGGCCACAGTTGGTTTTGACTCGTACCCACCCTAAGTTTTTAATGAAACTGATGGAAGTGGAAGTGCCAGAAGTTTTTGAAGGCGTAATTGATGTAATGGCCGCTGCACGCGAGCCTGGTCGTCGCGCAAAAGTTGCTGTTCGTAGTAACGACCCTGATGTAGATCCGGTA
>JASJGK010000242.1:0-17763 GCA_033791585.1 SAR324 cluster bacterium
AAATTTTTTTTGTTTCATTATTATTATTACATTTGCCAAAATCAGTATACCCAAAAAAAAGCTATTTTGCTAGATTCGGCCCATAACTTTAAGACTTAAAAAGATGGAAAATAAAAATAATTTACTACCTGTAATTGGGATTACCTTAGGCGACGTTGCTGGAATTGGCCCTGAAGTCATAGCAAAAGCCTTTGTAGGGGGTCGTTTCAAAAAAGGCGTGCTGCCTTTGGTGATTGGAGAGGCGCAACCTTTACGCGAACGCCTAGATTGGCTAGGCATTAAAAAAACTGTCATTTCTTGGGGTGAAATCCCTAGCCGAATGCCCGGGGAAGACGAAATTTTTGTGCTTGAACCAGATTGTGAACGGGTAACAGAGTTCGAATGGGGGAGGGCGCAGGCCCAAACGGGCGAAGCGGCGTTCCAGGCTATTTTGTTGGCCGTTAAGCTGGCCCAAAAGGGTAGTATAAAGGCCATAGTCACGGCGCCTATTTGCAAGGAAGCCTTGCACCTAGCAGGCAGAAAATACGATGGGCATACAGGTTTGATTGCGGAGCTGGTTGATTGCAAGGCCTACTCCATGACCTTTGCCACTAAGGACCTAAAAATTTGCCACACAACAGCCCATTTGGCGCTAAAAGATGCCACTGCTTTGGTCACAAAAGAGCGCATAAGCGAGGTGATTGATCTAGGTTGGAACCACCTAAAACAGATGGGCATAGAAAATCCAAGGATTGCTGTTTGCGGGTTAAACCCCCATGCAGGCGAAGAGGGGATCTTTGGAACAGAAGAACAAGCCCAGATTATTCCTGCCATAAAAGAGGCCCAAGCAGCTGGTAAAAATGTCCAAGGCCCCTTTCCTGGTGACACGGTTTTTATCGCAGCCTTTGCAGGTAAATGGGATATGGTCGTTGCTCAATATCACGATCAGGGCCACATCCCAGGGAAACTGATGGCCTTTGATTCTGGAGTTAATGTCACTATAGGCCTGCCGATTATCCGTACCTCTGTTGACCACGGTACAGCCTTTGATATCGTAAAGGATAAAACCGCTAAAGAGGGCAATTTTTTCTATGCTTACAATTACGCTTTGCAAATGGCAGGTCTTTAGTACTTTGGGCTTTTCTGGCTTGCTAGAAAGACCATTTTTTGTAAAGATAGTTCATAACAATTTATTAAAAAAAAGACCATGGGCGTAAAAAAAGATTTAAAAATTTTGGTGGTTGAAGATAATGAGAAGATTAGAAAACTTCTTTGTAACTTGCTAAAAAATATTGGTTTCACTGCAATTTCTGAAGCAGAAAATGGTAAATTGGCATGGGATAAGCTTCATGCTTATCACTACGACCTTTTGCTAACCGATTGGCAAATGCCTGTGATGGATGGAATGGAACTTTTAAAAATGATCCGTAGAGATAGCTATTTAAAAGAGCTACCTGTGATGATGATTACTGCCAGTGACTCCCAAGAGCAGATTGTAGAAGCCGCCAAACACAAGGTTAATGGCTATATCGTGAAGCCTTTTAGTGTAAAAACTATTGTCGAAAAGATAGATAAGGTTTTTGCCAATCGTGGATGAAGTCTGGACCCCGCCAAAATTAGTCTCTTGGATTACGCAAGATTTGCAAAAAAGAGGCTTACCCCCTTCCCATCGCTTAGAAGCAGAGCTTTTAGTATCTAAAGCTTTGGATATCAGCCGTTTAGATCTATTTCTGCAATTCGATCGCCCTGTGACAGAAGAAGAACGTGGCAAGGTTAAAGCCCTGCTGCAACGTCGTCGCTTGCGTGAACCTGTAGCCTATATTGTGGGCAATGCTCATTTTTGGAATCTTGAATTATTTGTAGGCCCTGGGGTTTTGATTCCCCGTTCTGATACTGAAAATTTAGTAGATAAAACCTTGGAGTGGTTAAAGGCTACCGACAAGGGGCAAAAGCGTAAGGTCATTGAGCTTGGTGCTGGAAGCCTGTGCATTTCTTTGAGTTTGGCCACAGAGTTGATGGGGCTTGAGATCTGTGCTCTGGAAGCATCGGCTGAGGCATTTAAATATGCACAAAAAAACTTAGACAAATACCAAGAACAACTGGCTGAATTAGAAAATAAAATTCACCTGATATTGGCTGATTCTTTTGGGGTTTTAGACGAGGTTGGTAAGGATACAGGTGAAATAGACTTGATCATTTCCAATCCACCCTATATTGCAGTTAATGAACTAGCTGCTTTGCAAGAAGAAGTACGGGATTTTGAGCCGACAATGGCCCTAGAAGCTGGGGAAACAGGATTGGATTTTTATCACCTTTTGGCCTCTGAGGCAGAAAAAAGATTGGTGCATGGGGGTTGCTTGGCTTTTGAACATGGCTCAACCCAAAAAGAGGAAATCCTAACCTTGATGCAGAATTATACTGGCTTGCAAATAATTGAACATATCAAAGATTTAAGTGGGTTGGATCGTGGTATGTTATGGGAGAAAAAATAATGTCTAATTTTAAAAATTACTACCAAGGCTTGCAGGTGGAATTTGAGGCCTACCTACTCAAGGCATTTGGCCCCTTGGCAAAAGATGTGGCCAAGTTAGAAGAGGCTGTAAAGTACTCTTTAATGGCAGGCGGCAAACGCTTGCGACCTCTGCTTTTGCTGACGGTTCTTGAAGCTGCAGGCAAAGACAAAACTTTCGGTTTGCCCTTTGCCACGGCCTTGGAATTTATCCATTCTTACTCCCTGATTCATGACGACTTACCCTGCATGGATGATGATGACCTTCGGCGGGGAAAACCTACCAACCATATTGTTTATGGAGAAGATGTGGCTTTGCTTAGCGGTGATGCTTTGCTCAGTGAAGCCTTCCACATTTTAAGTGCGCCTGAGAGGCTGACTGAAGTAGAGCCTACCGTGTTGGTAAAGATCATCCATTGCTTAGCAAAAAAAGCAGGTAACTTTGGGATGGTTGCGGGCCAAGCGGCGGATATTTTAGCTAACCAAGACCAACAAGATGCCGAATTACTTCACTTTATTCATTTCCACAAAACAGGCCAATTGATTACTGCTTCTGTTGAAATTGGGGGGTTACTGGCAGGCTTAGAGCCAAAATCTTTGAGCGCTTTAGTGAAGTTTGGTGAAAAGATCGGTCAGTGTTTTCAGATCCAAGATGATATTTTAGATGTGACGGGTAAATCTCAAGACTTAGGTAAACCTGCTGGCAGCGATACTAAAAATGAAAAGCTAACCTACCCTAGTTTATATGGCTTAGAAGAGTCAAAGAGGTTGGCTGAAGTTACCCTTGAAGAGGCTTTGGCTGCGTTAAAAGAAACGGGGTTGGACCCTACTAGGCTCACCGAGCTGGCCAATTTTGTGTTGAGTCGCTCCAATTGAGTATTCCAATGGGTAGCAACCCATTCACACTAAAACCCCTCCTCGCTCCGTAGCCTGATTAGAGCTTACTTTGTAAACTTGAGGAGAAGTTTAGATTTTCTATTTTGCCCAACTCAAGGCTTTGGATCAACAAGATCAGCTTTTCTTTTGAGGCATTTACCAGTTTGATCTTTTTCCACGTCTTGTCGTTGCCTGTTTGTGTAACTGTCCAGCCGTAGAGTTTCCAATCACCTAACCAAAGAGCATCCCTTAGTTTCATGGGGGTAAGCTCGTCCATTTCAAAAAAATGCAGTCTGCTGGTGGTATCTTGTAGGGGGAGATACATAAAATTCCCCTTTTTGCTCAAAGCCACCTCTGCCACAACAGGCCCTAGAGCGTGTGAAGCTAGAAGCCTACAGAGTTCCACTTTACAAACGAGGGTAAAATCAAAGTTCACCTTCTCTGATTCACTAGACCAAAAACCCTTACCAGTAGCTTTAATATCAAAGGTGTTAGGTAGTCTTTGCTCCACCTGTGGTTTTACACTGCTAGGGGGCAAGGGGGTGAAATGAGCTTTGGACGCACAGCCACTGATAAGGAATGCTAGGGTGATAAATACCCATGCCCTGAGCTGAGAGGCTTTAGCCATAGCTTTAGGCCTGTTAGTTGGCTGCCAAGTTTTTGCCATAGATACTCTGGTAGAGGTAATAGGATTTCATAACCTTTTTCACATAATGCTGGGTTTCACGAAAGGTAATGGCTTCTACAAAATAATCAATGTCTTTCTGGCCCACAGATTTTCGCCAGCGTTTTACATGGGTCCCGCCACCGTTGTAGGCGGCGAGGGTATGAAATGGGTTTCCGTCATATTTTTTTAGCAAGATGTTTAAGTAGGCGGACCCTAGTCTCAAATTCAAATCTGGGTCTACGAGCCTGCTTCTTTTAACACCTCTAATTCGTTTCCTGCGCCCGACATATCTAGCAGTAGCGGGCATCAATTGAAGCAAGCCTACAGCGCCGGCAGGTGACTTAACATACGGGCGAAAACGAGATTCTTCTCTCATTACCGCATAAACCAAAAGCTCGCTGATTTTGGCTTTTTCGGCATGGGCTTTAACTTTATCGCGAAATGCTAAGGGGTAATTTAATGGCAAAATAAAATGTTGGCCATAAAATTCATCTGCAATCAGTTCATCAAAATTGGTCACCACTAACCTGTGAAAGGTGTAGTAGCGTTTGTGCTTCTGCAAAAGCCCACCTAGATGATCGAACCAAGTGATATCCTTCAAGGCCTCTGCCTCGTACTTGATAATGTTATCGGCCAGGCTAGCTTTATTGGTTGCATAGAGAAGATCTAAAAAACTGAAGAGGTAGTTTTCATCGTTGGTAAAGGCTCGTTTGTTTGTCTCTAACCCATTTACCAGGTCTGCGGCAAAATATTGCTTGTAGGGGCTAGAAAGCTCCTTGGATTTTAATCCATAATAGGTAAAGGGGTAGCGTTCATAGCATTCCTTGACCTTCATGTTTTTAATCAGCTTGAGTTTGTGGGTCCAGTAACAAAATTTTGCGCCATCTTGGGTTTTAGGAAAGGAAAACTCCTTGGCCCAAACAGCTATGTGCAGCATTGCTTTCACATTGTTTTTTTCATTGTACATCATCAAGCGCTTCCATTGGGTGCTAACCAAATCCTTTGCGTTTAAGGAATCAAAATTCAATTTGTTAAAAAGGCCCAATGCAGTGAGAAAATCATCTTTATTATAGTAGTAATTTCCCAACTTTAAGGTCATTTCTTGGGCTTCTTCCATATAGCCCATCTCTTTTAAGCGATTGCGTATTTCGAAGGCCGCAGTAGGCTTCTTTTTTTTAATTAAAAAAGCAAAGCGCCAATTGTTTTCAGTAGCAACCTCAAACTCGAAAAAGAGTTTGCTCGCCTCGTTATTTAAAACCCTTTCCCCTAGAGAATACTTGCGGGTTTTATAAATCATAGAGAAATAGAGGTCTCTAACCTCTATGAAACTATCATGATCGTGACTTTTAAAGAAATAAAGATAGCGTGGTAAGGTCTTGCGTAAATAGGTATAATTTTTGTGTTTTTTTTGGGCCATTAAATGCTGAAAGATAACCTGCGCATGCTTCTGCGGGTTATTCATGGCAAAGTCTAACCTCTTTCTAACAGAGCGTGGGATATGTGAAACATCGCCCTTTTGCCAAAGTTGGAGTAAGACTCTCTTGCTTAATGGGTTTGTTTTTTTTATACTAGATAAGAGAAGCAGAAGAATTTTAGTGTCTTCTTTAAACTCTGGGAACTTTTCCATAATCCGACCAAGGGATTTACGTAAGTGTTTTTGGTCAGGATAGTTTTTATAAGAGCGTAAAAGCAGGCTGCGGATAGCTCTTCTAAAGTAGGGGCTGTTGGTTTCTTTTGGGAGGCCTGAAATAACCTCAAGAAGCTTCGTGTAAGATTTGTTTTTAGCTAGAAATTGTAGGTGTTCAAATTTGATAATTTGTTGCACTGGGCCAGTGGCGATAGCCTTTAGGCTGAGTAAAACATCCCCTGCCTCTTCTGTCTTTTTCAGCTTTTCCAAGGATCGGTAAAGCAAATATTGCTCTTGTTGGCTGAAGGTTGACCGCTGGAGGGTAGGGTATCGCTTTAATACTTGGCTGTATTCCCTATCCTGAAAATCCTGTACTCCTTGACTATAATTAGAAGTAAGTGCCATTACTGGCTGAACTAGTGTAATTAGGGCAAAAAAAGTGAAAAAAAACTTGGTCATTTGATGGAAAAAATAAGCTTAAATTTTGAGCCTGGAGATCACAACTACCAGCCTGTAGACCCTTTTAGTAATCCTTACAATAAGAGGTCACTAGCGGCTAACGTTGTCTATGGAAAATTGGGGCCAAAGTTCAGAACAATCGGCGATTCTACCTATGATCTGAAATTTTATAACATTTCTAAATTGTATCTAGACCGCAATTTAAAACCAAAGTACCAAATCAACCCCAAGGTGAAAAGAGAAGTAATCAAAAAAGAATTTTTAATGGGAAATTCTGTCCGTGCCGACTTCTTGCTAAAGTCTTATTTAAACAAATTTTTAGTTGATATCCAGAGAGACCGAGACGGCTTAGAAAACCACGCCAATAAGCTTTGGGAGCTTTGTAACTTGCATAATTTTAAGGTTGAGTGGGTGGAATCATTTCGTGGTATTCCCAATTTTGATGAGTTTTATCAACTTATCGATTCACTGGTTCGCAAAGCTGGGGCCTTTCAGTTTGATTTGGCTGTCAGCGCAATTTTGATCTACGCAAACCGCATAGGTCCTGATTATTAGGGCGCTTTTTTATCCTCCTTCCTTTTCTGACCTGCCCCCTTCCCTCTCTTTTTTTCACACGATAGCATTCACTTTACAGGTTAAAAACTAAATTTTTAGGTGTCGGTCAAGCTCTTTCCTAATATCCTCTAAATTTATATTTTTAAGTTTTTGGTTTAAAAGAAGAGTTGCTTCATCGGTAAAATCGGCCATTGTGCTTGCGAGAGTTTTTAGAACTATGCATTGTTCATCAGGAGGCAGTTCTGAGTGCTTAGACTAAACATCTTCACCTAAAGACCCATAAACATCAAACAATGAAACCTGGAAAGGAGGTTTAGTCACAGCCCATAACCCTCCATGGCCTTTTTCGGAATCTACAATTCCATTTTTTTAAGCAGATTCTAAGCCGCTTAGTACCAGATGGCTATCTTATTAATGCCGACCTCGCAAAGCCTAGCAGGCAAGAAGCAAATGATGAGCTATTAAAATCTTGGTTTAAAATGCAGGTTTTTGCTGGCCTAGACAAAGAGATGGCCAAGGCTGTAGCTGTTTCGAAGCCTGAGGATATTGAAGCAATCCTAGTTGCTAGTCGGTTTAGTAACCCCGTAGCCTTTTTTATCCATGCTTGGTATGCAAGGAGCCCTGTTTCTTGAAATTTTTTTACACCAAGGTGGAAGATAAGAAAATTAAAGGGTTAGATTAAGTGGGAATTGTGTGTAGACCCATGTAGTTTTTCATGGGCTTTATCGCAGGTAGGGGTTTTTAAAATTAAGGTAAAAAACCAGCTGACCCTTGGCTTTATCGCAGGTAGAGGTATTTAAAATTAAGGCAAAAAAAAACCAGCTTTCGCTGGTTTTTTTCGCAGGTTCATGAGAGGTCAAACCACGATATTTTGTGATTGTTCCGGTCCTCCCGCCTCTTCCAAGGCTAAAGAATGTGGCCGAGGTTCTCTACCCCTCGTTTTCCGTGGCCTTTTGTCTTCCTTTGTAGCCAAAGCCGCAGATTACTTTGCAGCAGGCTCTGTATTAGCATCACCAGCCTTCATAGCTGGCTTTGCTTCTTTTTCTTTAGTCTCAGAATCCTTAGCAGCGGCTTTTTTAGGGGCAGCTTTCTTAGGGGTTTCTTTTTTAAGCTCTTCAGTTACTTCTGCAATTTTAGCCTTTGCGGGCTTAGCTGCTGGAGTTTCTTCATCAAGTCCAACCATTTGGATTAAAGCCATATCCGCATTATCACCTAAACGATTCCCTGTTTTGAAGATACGGGTATAACCACCATTACGGTCTTGGTATAGAGGGCCGTACTCGTTAAAAAGCTTGGCTACTACGTTTTTTTCCTGAACAAATGCTAAAGCTTGTCTTCTGGCATGAAGATCACCTCTTTTTGCTAAGGTAATCATCTTGTCGAATTCTTTGCGCATTTCTTTGGCTTTGGTTACTGTGGTCTTAATTTGACCGTGTTTTAGTAACGATGTAACTAGGTTACGCATTAGGGCTTTTCTATGCGCCGTTGTACGTCCTAGTCTTTTGCCTGCCTTTAAGTGTCTCATTTTCTCTTTTTTGGAAAAATAATTGGCTAATTAGTCTTTTTGTTCAAAGTGATCAAGCTTCATGCCTAGGGTTAGACCCATACTGGCAAGAACAGTCTTGATTTCTTGTAACGACTTTCGTCCAAAGTTTTTAGTCTTTAGCATTTCTGCTTCCGTTCTCTGTACCAAGTTGCCGATCGTTTCGATCTTAGCATTTTGAAGACAGTTGATAGAACGAACAGAAAGCTCTAATTCATTTACGCTTCTATAAAGATGAGGATTCTCAAAGGGTTTTTCTTCGTCTTTGATCTCTTCTTCAAGAGGCTCGATTGCTTCTTCGTCAAAATTGATAAATGGAGTAAAGTATTCCTTGATGATTTTAGATGCATAAGCAATCGCATCATCAGGGTGGACTCCACCATTTGTCCAAAGTTGAAAATTTAACTTATCAAAATCTGTCTTTTGGCCAACTCTCGTATTGGTAATTTCGTAATTTACCTTTTTGATAGGAGAGTGGTTTGAGTCTAAAAAGATAGTTCCTGTAGGCAAATCAGGGTTATTGTTTTCTTCAGCAGAAATAAAACCTCTGTTATGCTTAACAAATAAAGTCATCTCAAGAGTTGAACCCTCATCAAGGTGGCAGATTACATGGTCTGGGTTCATCACTTCTACTTTAGCAAAAGTAGAGATGTCACCAGCAGTAACAACTTTTGGGCCTTCAGCAATTAATTCAAGTGAAATATCTTCTTCCACAAGTTGCTTAAGGTGCAGTTGCTTGACGTTTAACATTACCTGTAAAACATCTTCTCTGATTCCTTTGATGGTCTCAAATTCGTGAGATACACCTTCAATCTTAACACCGTAAACGGCGCTTCCTCTAAGTGAAGACAATAGTACACGCCTTAAAGCGTGACCAATGGTTATCCCAAAGCCTTTGTGTAAGGGCTCTAGCGAATAACGACCGTAAAACTCATTCACTTCATCACGTTCAACAGAAAGTGATGCAGGAATGTTTAGGCCTTCCCACTGCTTTTGAAACAAAACATCTGAATTTTCCATAGCTTATCTTGAGTAAAGTTCGACAATTAACTGTTCCTGGATTGGAATGGTGATTTGTTCCCTTGTAGGGGTATCAACCATACGACCAGACAATTTTGCACGATCAACAGAAAGCCATCCTGGAGTCATACCCTTTCTTTCGGCAGCTTCAGAGGCTACTTTAATAGATGCAACATTTTCGCTTTTAACACGAACAGAGATTACATCTTCTTTTCTTACTTGCACGGAAGGAATATTACATTTCTTACCGTTAAGTTCAATATGTGAGTGCTTCACAAGTTGTCTAGCTTCAGCTAAAGAACGAGAAAACCCTAAGCGGAAAACAATGTTATCCAAGCGGCCTTCTAAAATGATAAGCAAGTTTTCACCGGCCTTACCTTTTTTGTTAGCAGCTGCTTTATAAGCAATTCTAAATTGTTTTTCTAAAAGCCCATAAAGGCGTTTAACCTTCTGCTTTTCTCTTAACTGAATTCCATATTCACTCATTTTCGCACGTCTGGCTGTTGGGCCATGCTGACCTGGAAAATATTGTCTCTTGTCTAGTGAGCACTTCTCACCGTAACAGCGGTCACCCTTTAAAAAGAGTTTTAACTGCTCTCTACGGCATAGTCTACAAACGGACCCGCGGTATCTTGCCACTGGTTACTCCTAACTTTAAATTAAATTCTACGTCTTTTTGGTGGTCTGCATCCATTGTGGGGTACAGGCGTCACATCTTTAATTACATTCACGCGAACGCCTGAGTTTGCGATTGCTCGCAAGGCTGATTCACGTCCAGAGCCAGGGCCCTTTACTACTATATCGCAAGATCGTAACCCGTGTTCTTGGGCTTTTTTAATTGCATCTTCCCCAACTAAACGAGCGGCAAAAGGAGTAGATTTTCTAGATCCCTTAAATCCGTGCATTCCAGTTGAAGACCAGCAAACAACGTTTCCACTTGCATCAGCAACGCTGACAATTGTGTTGTTGAAAGTAGCAGAGATAAAAACAATACCGTTGCCGATATTCTTTTTCTCTTTTTTCTTCCCAACTTTTTTTCTAGGTGCAGCCTTAGCCATCAATCAACCTCTATTTCTTTTTTGATACAGCTAGCTTCTTCGGCCCTTTACGGGTTCTAGCATTTGTTTTTGTTCTCTGTCCGTTAACCGGTAGAGATCTTCTGTGCCTTAAGCCTCTGTAACAACCAAGATCAACAAGTCTTTTGATATTCATGCTGACTTCTCTTCGAAGATCACCTTCAACTATTAAAGCTTTGATGATTTCTCGAATTACGTTGACTTGACTTTCGTCCAGATCTTTAATTTTTGTATTAGGGTCTACCTTAGCTTGTACGCATATTTTAGAAGCAGTAGTCCGGCCAATCCCATGGATATAGGTAAGGCCAATTTCTGCTCTTTTACGTACAGGTAGATCGATTCCAGCGATGCGTGCCATAATCCTTAACCTTGTTTTTGCTTATGTTTCGGATTCTCGCAGATTACTCTGAGAACGCCTTTTCTTTTTACCATTTTGCACTTATCGCAAATTGGTTTTACTGATGCTCTTACTTTCATTTTTACTTGTTGCGGTATGTGATCCGCCCCCTTGTTAAGTCGTAAGGAGAAATTTCAACTGTAACCTTGTCACCTGGTAGGATGCGAATATAATTCATTCTCATTTTTCCAGAAATGTGAGCAAGGAGTACATGCTTGTTTTCAAGTTCGACCCTGAACATGGCATTTGGTAAAGATTCTAAAACCTTCCCTTGCATTTCGATCGATTCAGTCTTTGACAAACAAACTCCTAATTACTGTTCAGGCGATTCTTGCCTAAAAATACAAACTAATTTTTGACAATAACACCGCTTTTGACCTTTAGCAACCCTAAAAGATCATTTTTCTAATGCTAATAGTATTCTTTTGGTAATTTCATCGAAATCACCACTTGCTGCGACCTGGTCTAGCTTCCCCAAATCACGGTAATATTCTATCAAGGGCGATGTAAGCTCTTGGTAGCTTTTCAAACGAACTCGAATTTGTTCCTCGAAGTCGTCTGGTCTTTGGACTAATTCACCACCACATTTACCACATTTACCAGCAACCTCTGGAGGCTGAAAGTCAATATGATATTCTTCGCCGCAACTATGGCAAACTCTACGCCCAACTAAACGGGTTACGATTTCGTCAAAATCAACGTCTAAGAAGATCACTGAATCAAGCTCGATGTCTTGAGCCTGTAACATAGATCTTAAAGCTTCCGCTTGGGGCTTTGAACGGGGAAAACCGTCCAACATAAAGCCGTCATCGCAATCTTCTTCTAAGATCCTTTCAGCAATGATTCCGATGATAATTTCATCGGGAACCAATTTGCCATGATCCATGTATTGTGAAGCCTTCAACCCAATAGGGGTCTCTTGCTTCTTGGCATTCCTGAGCATATCGCCCGTGGAAAGCTGTGGGATATTATATTTTTTTCCAACTCTTTTTGACTGAGTGCCTTTGCCACTACCTGGCGCACCGAAGAATATAATTCTCATAGTGCAAGCTTAGTAATTTCGTTTGCGCTTTTTACTCTTCTTAGTAAAACCATCATAGTTTTGGTTTAGCAAAAAGGTTTCAATCTGTTGGACAGTATCTAAAGCGACACCCACCACAATCAAGACTGCTGTACCGCCAAAGCTAAATGGCACCTTAAAGTAAAGGTACAAGATGCTAGGCATAACACAGATGATCGAAAGGTAGATAGCACCACCAAATGTAAGTCTGGTTAGTACGAGGTTAAGGTACTCTGCGGTTTTCTGACCAGGCCTGATACCTGGAATAAAACCACCATGGCGTTTCAATTCTTCAGCAATCTTCATAGGATTATACTGTATAGCCGTATAAAAGAAGCAAAAGAAAAAGATTAAAGCCACAAAAACAACATTATATAGCATCCTTCCAGGCATCAATTGGGTACCAATTGATTGCACCCACTCTATTTGAGTGAAACCAGTAATGGTAGCTGGAAAAGCTAAAATACTACTTGCGAAAATTGGAGGAATTACACCTGAAGCATTAATCTTCAAGGGTAAATGGCTATGCTGACCACCAGTCATCCGATTGCCCTGCATTCGCTTGGCATACTGGACCGGGATCTTGCGATTTGCCGTCTCAAAATAAATAACAGCGCCTATCACGCCAACAATGATCACAGCAACCAGTAGGATCACAAATAATGTAATCTCACCTGTTTGCATCAAAGACCATGTTTGAAGAGAGGCAGCTGGAATTCCAGTTACGATACCAGCAAAGATAATTAAGCTGATTCCGTTTCCAATTCCACGCTCACTAATTTGTTCCCCAAGCCACATTACAAAGGCTGTTCCCGCAGTTAATGTCAGAATGGTTAAAGCCCTAAAGCCCCAAACACTCATGTCTGTCATCACTACCTTCTGGCCACCGAGTCCCATTGATTCTAAACCAACCGCAATGCCGAAGCCTTGGATGATGGAAAGAACAATAGTACCGTATCTAGTGTACTGGGTAATTTTTTTCCGCCCTGACTCTCCTTCTTTTTGCAAACGCTCTAAGAAAGGAAAAACTGCAACCATCAACTGAATGATAATTGAAGCAGAGATATAAGGCATAATACCTAAGGCAAAAATTGTCATATTTGCTAAGGCACCACCAGAAAACATATCTAGGTGACTGAGTAACCCCCTGCCACTAGAGTTAAAAAATGCAGCTAAAGCTGCAGAATCGATTCCTGGTATAGGAATATGACAGCCGATACGAAATACAATAAGCATCCCCAAAGTGAACAGAATTCGACTTCGGAGTTCTTCGATTCGGCTAATATTCTTAAATGTTTCTAGCATTGACATAGATGCTAGCCCTACGCTCGTCCAGAAGGAATCAACTCGACACTACCGCCGGCCTTTTCAATCTTTTCTTTAGCAGAAGCGCTAATCTTATCAACTTTGACAGAAATCTTAGATTTGATGTCACCGTTACCTAAAACTTTTAAAGGAAGCTCTTTTCTTCCAACTAAACCAGCAGCTCTTAATGCATTCACATCAATCAACTGAGATTTGTCTAGCTTTTCGCAAGCTTCAATTTCAGCAACATTTACAGTTAAAAACTCAACTCTAAAAATGTTGGTGAAACCTCTTTTTGGTAAACGGATGTGAAGAGGCATTTGCCCACCTTCAAAACCAATTCTTTTTGTAGAGCCTGAGCGCGATAAATAACCGTTATGCCCACGACCACACGTCTTTCCATCAGTAGAGCCTGGTCCACGACCAACTCTTTTCCGATTTTTTCTTGCGCCTGGGGCGTTTTCAAGATTTTGCAACATGGTTGTATCCTATTTAGCTACGCCATCACCTTAACAAGGTGGCTCACTTTATTAATCATTCCCCGAACTTCAGGGGTGTCTACTAAGGTCTTTGTCTGACCAATTTTTTTTAAACCCAAGCCTTTTACGTTAGCTTTCTGCTTATCGTTACTACCGATAGTGCTTTTTACAAGGGTTACTGTGACTTCTTTACTCATCTTAGAAATCCATACTGCAAACTGTTTTGATATCCTTGCCACGACGAGCAGCGATATCAGCAAAGCTTTTTAGGTTATTAAGCCCATCAACTGTACTACGTACTAAGTTGTGTGGGTTACTACTACCCATGGCTTTTACGTTGATATCATGAACACCAACACATTCCATTACCGCACGAACTGGGCCAGCTGAGATAATACCGCTACCTGGAGGGGAGGGCTTCATCAAAACTTTAGCAGCACCGTGGTGGCCAATGATCTTGTGAGGGATTGTATTTTTATAAAGGGCAATATTCTTAAAAGTCTTTTTGGCCTGCTCGGATCCCTTGCGCACAGCCTCAACTACTTCGTTTGCTTTACCTAAGCCAAAGCCTACGCGGCCTTTACCATCACCTACTACAACTAGTGCAGAAAAGCTAAAGCGACGACCACCTTTAACGACCTTAGAAACCCTTTTGACTTCGACAACTTTTTCGACTAAGTCACTTACTTCTTTTTCAGCCAAAACTAACTCCTAAATAATTAAAACTTGATTCCCGCTTCGCGAATACCGTCAGCAAGGCTTTGAACCCTACCATGATATAGATATCCATTACGGTCAAAAAGAATACTTTCGATACCCTTTTCTTTTAACTCTTTTCCAAAGAGCTCACCCAACTTTTGAGCAGCTTCTTTGTTACCACCGTGACTCTTAAGCACACCCTTTGCAGCTTGAGACAAGCTGGAAACAGAGGCTAAGGTCTTACCGTTACTATCATCGATAGCTTGAGCATAGATGTGCTTTGAAGATCTAAAAACACTCACACGTGGGCGTTCTGTCGTTCCGCTAAGCTTACTTCTAATGCTAGCTTTCTTTTTTTGTCTTGTGACAATTCTTTTCTTTGCAGCTTCCATAGTTACCTCGGTTACTTAGCGCCTTTACCAGACTTACCAGCTTTTCTACGGATAACTTCACCTTCAAAGTGAATACCCTTGCCTTTGTAAGGCTCTGGTGGTCGATATTTTCTAATTTCTGCACAAACCTGCCCTAGAACCTGTTTATCACAGCTTGAAAGGGTGATTTTAGTGTTGTTATCAACTTGACCCTTAACATTTGCAGGCAGTTGATACTCAATTGGGTGAGAATAACCTAAATTTAAGGTTAATTTCTGGCCTTGTACCTGAGCACGATAACCAACACCGATTAAGTTAAGTACGGAAGTGAATCCAGTGGTAACGCCTTCAACCATATTTTTGATGATTGCACGGGCGGTTCCACCCATCATGCGGCCTTCTTTGATTTCAAAGTCGGCTTGCACTAGGATTTCTTCTTTATCTAATTTCAAGGTTACAGCAGCGTTGGGCTCGTAGCTCATTTCGCCGTTAGGTCCCTTGAAAGTAACAATATTACCTTTTAATTCAGCTTTGACTTTAGAGTCAAAGGGAACTGGTAGTTTACCAAGTCTTGACATGTCTTCCCCTTACCAAACTTCGCAGAGAATCTCACCGCCAACCTTGTTCTTTCGACAGGTTGCATCGCTGAGTACTCCTTGGGAGGTTGAGACAATAGAGATACCTTGTCCGTTAAGCACAGGGTCAATCTCTTTAAAGCCTTTATGAATACGTAAACCAGGCTTACTAACGCGATTAATCTTTCGAATTGCGTTATCACCTTCACGGTCATATTTTAAGTTGATTGTTAGAAGCTTACCTAGCTCTAATTCTTCAACGGTGTAATCTTCAACAAAGCCTTCAGTCTTAAGAACTTGGGCGATGTTTTCTTTTATTTTTGACGATGGGATTTTCACACTTTGGTGATCTCGCAAAATACTATTGCGAATCCTCGTCAACATATCCGCTATGGGATCTGACATGGACATTAGTCTTCCTCTTGCCGTAAATTGTTATAGTTACCAGCTTGCTTTAAGCACGCCAGGAAGCTGACCAAAACCTGCTCTATTACGAAAGCAGATTCTGCAGATACCAAATTTGCGGATGTAGCCACGGGGCCTACCACATAACTTGCAGCGGTTCCTTTTTCTTACTTGAAATTTTGGTTCTTTTTTTGATCTTTCGATCCAAGATTTTTTAGCCATTTTTAGTTCTTCCGAAAGGGAAATCCAAATTGTGTAAGTAGAGCCAAACCTTCATCGTTTGAATCTGCACTTGTCACAATGGTGATGTTCATTCCCCGAATTTTATCAATTTTATCGTATTCAACTTCTGGGAAAACTAATTGTTCCTTTAAACCTAAGGTATAGTTTCCATTTCCATCAAATGCCTTTTGACTGACACCTTTAAAATCTCTTACACGAGGTAGAGCCACTGAAATCAGACGCTCTAAAAATTCGTACATTCTTTGTCTTCGTAAGGTAACACTTACTCCAATAGTCATGCCTTCTCTAAGCTTGAAGCTTGCAATCGATTTTTTTGATTTACGATTAGTACACTTTTGCCCGCTGATTTGGCTTAAATAGTCATGAATGACGTCCAAACATTTTGGGTTCTGTACTGCTTCACCTGCACCAACATTGATCACAATCTTTTCGATTTTTGGGATCTGGTGCACGTTTTTATAGCCAAACTTCTCTTTTAGAGCAGGGCCAACTTCTTTTTGGTATTTATCAAATAACCTAGCCACTTGTGTCTCCTAGTTGGCGGAATTGCCGGTTTTAGCAAAAATACGTTTTTTGCTACCGTCTTTGGCCACTTCAGTTTTAACTCTTTCCCCTTTGCCGCTTTTTTCATTAAAAAGCAAAACATTAGAGTAGTGAATTGGCGCTTCAAATTTATCAATACGACCAGGATTATCTGCACCCTGAGGTTTAACGTGCTTGGTGACGATGTTCACACCAGCTACAACCACACGAGCTTTAATACGGTCAATATTTATTATCTCACCTTTAGCGCCTTTGTCTTTTCCAGCGATCACTGTAACAGTGTCACCTTTTTTTAACTTTAGCTTCAAACGCTTTGGTTCTTGTTTAGTCTTTGTCATGGCTTTCCTTTAAACTACTTCAGGTGCGAGAGAAATGATCTTCATAAAGTTCTTCGCACGAAGTTCTCTAGCAACGGGGCCAAAGATACGTGTACCAATTGGCTCTAATTTCGCATTAAGTAACACAGCTGCATTACCATCAAAACGAATTACAGTGCCATCTTTTCTTTGTGTGGGGTAAGCACAGCGAACAATCACAGCCTTTACCACTTCACCTTGCTTTACTTTACCCTGAGGTGAAGCATGCTTAACACTTGCAACAATCACATCACCAGGGTGAGCGTAACGTCTATGAGACCCGCCCAACACCTTGATACACATGATCTCTTTTGCGCCGCTGTTGTCAGCGACTTCCATTCTTGATTCAGTTTGGATCATAGTTTATCCTTTAGACTATACAGCCTTGGTGACTACTTCAAGAAGACGCCAGCACTTATCTTTGCTAAGCGGCTTGCATTCGATCAGCTTAACCTGGTCGCCTGAAGTACATTCGTTGTTTTCATCGTGAACCTTGTACTTTTTGGACTTGGTCACGGTCTTTTTATATAGTGGGTGCTGGATACGGCGTTCAACGCGAACAACCGCTGTCTTATCCATCTTGTCGCTAACGACAACACCTTGGAGAACTTTCTTTCTCCGTTCCATTACTTTTGCTTCACTCATGATTAATTACTTGTTTGAATCTTTTCGTTTAGCACAGTCTTGGCTCGAGCAATATCGCGACGAGTCTTTTTAATCACGGAAGTATCTTCCAACTGCCCTAAGGTCTTATTACAGTTCAGGCGAAAGAGGTTTTCTTCCAAGCTTTCAACCTTTGCTCCAAGATCTTTCTCACCCATCTGACGAAAATCAGCTGCTTTCATGATTTCCTCTCGATGATAACAGTTTTAATTGGTAGCTTGTGTTGCGCTAAGCGAAACGCTTCTCTTGCAATAGTTTCATCAACTCCGTCGATTTCAAAAAGAATTCGACCAGGCTTGATTACGCTAACCCAATGGTCAACACTACCCTTACCTTTACCCATCCGTACTTCAAGC
>JASJGK010000243.1:0-6606 GCA_033791585.1 SAR324 cluster bacterium
GTTGTGCATAGTGCTGATGCCAGGAAAAATGTCAGAAGAAATACTCTCATGTAAACACAACCTATTTGTTGGATGGTTTACTTCGGGCCTTAGAGCTTTGGTCTCATAAAAACAATCCGAAGATTCAGCTATTTTCAGTTAAAGAAGTAGCGGAGCTTTTAGGATGTTCTCCTCGTACGATCAAGGGCTTGATTCATGACAAAAAAGAACTCCGATATTTAACTGTAGGCCGTGAAATCAAAATACGGCATCAAGATATTGAATTCTTTATTAAGCAACGTCTGCGCCTCTCTGTTTATGATCAGGGCATTTTAAAGTGAGAACCGCTTTTCAAGTGGTGCAAATTATGAGAATATTACCTTGGACTTGGGCGGTTGTGGTCAACGTAGATTCATTCTTTACGGAGAATCATCTATGAAAATAGCAATCCCCATGGGTTACGACCCAAGATGTACAATGTATATCAGAGAACTCGCCTCAGGAAAAAAGTATTATATATCTTACTTTTTACCTAATGGACAAAGGATGAGGCGGCCTTTACATCAACAAACCAGTGAGGCCAAACGGCTCTTGCGAATCAAAGAACTTAAACTAGTTCAAGGGCAATTTGATCAAAAAGACCTCCTTAAAATGGAAGATTTGATCAACACTAAAGCAGAGCAAAAGCTCACCTTAAGTGAAGCCTTAGAGCTATATTTAGAGATCACTAAGACTCGTAAAAAGCTGATAAGTCATCGTCATGATGAACTCTCGTTGCGGAAATACCAAAGGATATTTTTTGCAAATGGGGTTAAAAATCTTGATGAGGTAAATTCAGTGGAGGTTCAAAGATTACTGAATCAACTCATTGATCAGGGGCAGAAGTTGCCTACAGTTAAATCGGCAGCCACGAGGCTAAAGAAGTTATTTAACTGGCTGATTGATGAAGCTGAATTGGTGCAAGGCAAGAATCCTGTCCCCAAAAGACCCATGCTTGTTTCTTTTGGTAGTATGGTGCGTGACCGCTTGGCAAGTAATTCTGAAATCAAAAGGATTATAGAACGTTCAAGGCGTGGCATTGTAAGCTCTTCTAAGTCGCCTGTCAGTGAGATCATCCAATTTTTGATCTTTACGGGGGCAAGGCTTGGCGAAGTTCTACATGCTGAATGGAGTGACTTTGATCTGGACAAAGGCATCTGGCACATCCGCCAGAAACCCAATTGCCCAACTAAAGACAATCTAGGCTGGTCGCCCAAATGGAATAAATCTAGGTCAATTGTTTTGTTTCCTGAAGCAAAACAGATTTTAGATAAGCTTCCAAGGCATAAAAGCTTTGGGAATGTTTCCATTAGGGACAAAGATCACCGCATCATCAAAACAGAGCAGCACAAGGCTAGCTTCATCTTTCCAAAGGAGGTGAAAAGAAATCAGGTTGTTTATTATGAGCGAGTTGATTCGATCAAGAAGTCTTGGGCTACCCTACTAAAGCAAGCAAATGTGACTGATTTGCAGGTGAAAGATTTAAGAACCTACTGCAATCATCTTTTAAAGTCTAAATATGGATTTTCTGCAAAAGAAGCAGGATCTTATTTAGGTAACAGCGAAAAGGTGAATGAAACTCATTACACTCCAATTTCACAGGAAGAAATTGAGAGAAAGATGAAAGGTCATTCAATGCTGAAAGAGATCGGAATTACGGTATGAGAAACTTTCTTCAAAAAGCTTGTCACATATCTGTCACATGGGGCAAAAAATAAAGGCTTTAAAAACTTTTAAATTCGATGTTGAATTTTTTAAAATAGGGCCGTAGGCCCCCTTTAGCGCTGCCCGCTAGGGCTAACATTAAAGTGGAGCGAGAAACGAGGTTCGAACTCGCGACCTCAACCTTGGCAAGGTTGCGCTCTACCAGCTGAGCTATTCTCGCTTAGTTTTTAATAGTGCCAATCTGAATTATTTTTGTCAAGAAACTGTTTTTAGAAAAAAGATACTTAATTGAAATTAAGAACTTGTCAATTTTCAAATGCATCACTAAGTTATTGATTAAAGGCATTTTTAAAGTGCTTTATGCGAGCGTGGTGGAATTGGTAGACACGCAGGCTTGAGGGGCCTGTGGGGGCAACCCTGTGAGAGTTCAAATCTCTTCGCTCGTACCATATTATTGAATCCAAAGGGCGTGGCCTGTGGGGTCTCCTAAGTATCTAAATAAAGCAGCACACCGCATTGATTTTGCCAAAGTTGCAGCAAGTCCAAGAAAAAATTCCGACGGTTTCAGTTAAGCCCACAAACAAAATAGCTCCCCTCCTTAATTAAAACAGGCAATTGAAGTATTTTACACGCAATACTTCACTTATCAGCAGCACACCGCATCAACAATATAGTAATTTGCATCAAATCTCATTTTTTTGCACTTGCATGCAGTCATCTGTCTCTGTAACCAAAAAAGTGTTACGCTGGGGCCAAATATCCACCTATAGACAACTGCATGCAAGTTCGCTTTTATTGTGTTGGGCCAAAAAGACTAATCTGCTCCAGCCACCACCTCAACAAATAAAACTCCCTGGCCGACTCCAAAAAGTCCAATGAGCGCCATTTTCGCCAAAAAGACTTTATCGTTTTTTGCAAAGGGGGACAAAATTCGATTTCCGTTCCAGCAAGAAGTCGTTACACACCCTGTAATGGATAAAACAGTTGCCTTATTAGCGGGTCCCGCAATGGCAGGTACCATTCCCGCGACGCCTAAAATGGAGTCAATAACAGGTGTAATTTTCCCCCATGTTGCCATTTTTCCACCTTGATAGATAAACACATCTGCCAGTTTTTCGACAGCGGTTAATCCATAAACCGTTTCGCCGACAATTTTAAAGGGAGTCTGTTCAAAATTTGAAATTAAACCTGCTATAAAATTAGGTAGAGTAGTCGCATAAAAGCTTATCCCATGCACGATAGAAATGGCTTTATCAATTTCCTTCATAAATCCTGTACCGTACCTTTTTGCAATATTCATTATGATGAAAACAGGGGAACTAACCAAACTTACTATCCGCATTGTTGCAATAAACCCTCTTTGAACATCGTTGAGCCCTGTTTGCGGAGCAGCGTCAGAGGCGGCCCTCAAAGAAACAGCACTGGATGCCATCTCTAAAGCTTGCGCATGTCGAACTGGTTGCGGCTGAATTACTGTTAGTATTCCAGCCCAATCCTTCGCATCAATTAAAGCATTTGAAGTTGCATTGTCAGGAAAGGGTGCCTTATCTTCGGCAAGTTTATAAATCAAAGTTGTCGGAATGGCGATAACCAAGCATACAACATCAAGCAGAGAAAGCTCATTGCCAGTAATTAATTTATACAGCCAAGAAAGTACCGGGATATCTAAGTTTCCTTCTAGTATATCTAAAACACCTTCAACCAAAATTTTAATGATATCAATAGATGTAACAATTATATTTTCCACACTTTCAACAAGTACATCAGCTAAAACAGCGAGCAATCGCTCAATAATTTGGCCCACCGTCAAGGTTGAAGCCTGACCAATGATTTGTTTTTCAATGACATCAAAAGCACCCTTAAAAATATCCGCTTCCTGATCAACAGCGGCTTTTAGAGTATCTAGCAATTGTTCTAATTCATCTGCAATCCCAGCCGTCACAGTGGAATCGGTTTTGGCGGAGTTTATCCCATGCTTCAAATGGTAGTTTCCATAGTTAGATTGAGGGTCGTCTTGCCCTGCAACAGGCCCCGACTTTTTTGCCATGCCGCTTAAAGTGCCATCTAAAGTTTTGAGACCTGCCCATTCATTGATTCTGGATTCAACATCTTTAAATGCATCAGTAATCCCTGCCTTAAAGGTATCAATTTGATCAACCGAATGATGTAGGTAACAAGAGATCAAATTTTTAATCACATTATGAGTACGGAGAATGTCTTTCCACTGGAATAAAAAGCCTAACCACTTGATCAGATCTTCAAAGAAGACTTTAATTTTATTAAAGATAAATTCAACAGTATGAATCACTGTAGAAATACAATTGAGCACAAAACGATAGACCTTCTCCCCAATTTCAATAAAAAAATGATAGACATCACCAACTAGTTTTACAAAAAAGTTCTTCACCGTACTCCATGCGTCCTTTAAAAACCGAAAAATATCGCCAGCAGTGGATTCAATTGCATCGGCAATGCCGCCCAGACTTACTGCATTTGACTGATAACCCAAAGTGCTTGCCCCTGCGGCAGGGTGCATCGCAAAAAGACTCATAAGGGCATCTCCTTCATGATAAGTCGGTGTGCCATTTTCAAAGGACATGCCCCAAATGTTATTTGTATTTGGCGTTAAAGCTGCGTTTAAGTTGGCTTTTACTGCCCTTTTAGCAGCTTTTACAGAACCGTCTTGCGGCAGTGACTTTACCACGGTGCTGAACTGTTGCAAGGCCTGGGCTGTAGCATCTTTATCAGCGCTAGAAACAGTATCTGGCACCAAGGGTTGGCTGGTGTCATCAGAGTTTTGAATGGTAACTTTACCTAAATCGTCACCTGTTTTCACCTGCTCCATTATATTTATCAACTTTAACATTGGATTGACATTGATAGTGGTGTCGTCTCCTTCAAGTTTCATTTTATAAGGAACCACTCCCATAGTTTGTGTTTCCTGCAAGAGTGTAAAAGACCCTGTTGCATCAGTGCTGACCTTTACAGGCATATCTGGAGTCAAGATTGTAAATTTATTGTCTAAATAAATGCTAACTTTACTGGTGGAGGTAACCTCAACCGATAAGTTCCCAATGGGAATATTGTCATCACCATTGATTTGCACGTGAGTTGAATAGCTATTAAACTCAAGTACATCGTTAATATCTGTTGACGGTAAAACTATGTTCCTCTGGTGCCAAATTGATGTTTCATGATCTTGAATCAATTGAATCATATTGGAGCCGTCAATATGAGCAAAAATTACATTGCTATTGGTTGTAGTGTTTACAAAGGTGGCAATCTGTTGCACTCCTGTTAAAATGGGCACAGGGGTTGACCATGCACCTGCAGTTGCTTCTTGCCCAATTACGCATTTAGTGTAAAAAATCTGCCCCTGCTGATTTAGACCCCAAACGGTTACCTCCGTATCTGTTGCGTGGGCGTAAAGATCCGTCACATTTAAAAATAGTTCATTTTGAAGAACTCTCAACCCTGAGTCACCATCCTCTTGGGCATTGTATGCAAAATAAAATAGAGCCTTATCCCCTGCCACAAAAAGACCGGTTTTATCTTGATGGGTTGGAGCAGAAGCCATTGCCGAAGCGGACTGAGGAACCTTTAATCTGCTAGGTGCGGCAGGTAATTTAACATTAAACACATTGTACAAGGGCGAATAAATCAATTCATTTTCTGCATTAATTTTACCTAAGGTATAGATTCCATCGACAAGTTGGTCTGATTTTCTCCCCAAACAACTGGTAATTTCTGTAGAGTTTAAGTCTTCAGCTAAATCGTGTAAGTTCCAAATCTTGCCTGTAATTTTTTTTGATGGATCAATGAAATATCTGCTGACCAAATGTTTAGAATCATTAGGGTCTTTTACTATATCAACTACAATGCATTCCCCTGATTTTGCCTGAGCGATATAGATATCATTGATATCTAATTTTGCTATTGGGAGATCTGTATTATCATAGCCCATAGAAACCCAAACAAGCTCTTTACTCCAAGTTTCATCGTTATTTGCAATATTCTGGGCTAGGTATAGTACATCTTCACTTTCCCCCGTGACCACCAGAGCTATATCTATACAATTATTAGCTTTATTTTGTGACACCTCAAAGCTTTTTGCTATGACAGGCTTACCATTATTATATTGGTTTAAAACTGAGCTTAAATCTGATTTAACCCAACCAGTTTCAGACCCAGGAACTTCACGGGTTAAGTAAAAAATATTGTCATTCCCAATAGAGAAAAAAAGTGTATGCCCCTCTTCAGTCTGCAAAGAAGCAAACTTCTTTTCGGCAGACATGATGTTTGCCTGCTTATTATTTTTCATCAACTCTGACGAGATAGATAATTTAGTGTTCATTTTTAAAACCTGCTTTAGATTGTACGTTTAAGCTCTGTGGCCGCTTTATATTAAGCCGCCACAGTTTTGATTACTGTCTTTTTAGTCCTTACCTCATTAAACCAATGAAACTTTTTTGCTAGCCGCATCAAAGGTAACGCGTTTCGCCTGTAGCCGTTGCGCAGTGGGCTCAGCGTAGGTAACATTTGAAACAAAATCTTGGAAATTAGAGAACTGAGCATTTTTAAAAACAAAGGTCTCACCACCTGGAAATACCCATGTGCAGGAGCCATTTAACATGGCAAGAATGCTGTTGGTCTCGCCTTCGAGAAATGTTCTCATCATACCCCAGTATCCTTGGATGCTGGAAATCATGTCATCAATTGAGCCTAAGGAATAGATTTGTGACCAGGTGCTTGTATCAAAATTAGAAAGGTCTTTAAAATCGGGAGTTGATGAAGTTACTGTCAATTTACCACTTGAATCAACTGACACTGCGTAGATGGTTGTAACTTGGTATTTCACCAAATCTCCCTCTGAAACACCACCTTCGACATTTAAATGCATCCATGCCCCTGCCGTTGTCACTG
>JASJGK010000244.1:0-6477 GCA_033791585.1 SAR324 cluster bacterium
TTATTCCCCTTTTGGTTCATTTGGGTTCCTTTAAAAAAAAGACAAAAAAAAAGCCGCTGCGGAATCCCGCAGCGGCTAAGCTAAGTAGCGGGGTGCCCCGCCAATGTTTTTAAGTAGCGGGGTGTCCCGCCAAAGTTTTAAATAGCGGGTAGCCCGCTAGTATTTTAAATTAAGTAAAAAATAAAGCTAGGCTAAAACAGACGATAGATTGAGCAGAAGCAGCAGCAATCCAGATTTTAAAGTTTTAGTTGTAGTCATTTTTTCT
This sequence comes from SAR324 cluster bacterium, assembly GCA_033791585.1. Classification (GTDB taxonomy): domain Bacteria; phylum SAR324; class SAR324; order XYD2-FULL-50-16; family XYD2-FULL-50-16; genus JASJGK01. The sequence goes on from JASJGK010000244.1 coordinate 266, forward strand.
CCAATTAAGATTAAATTACTCCCAACAGGGTAGGATGTCAAATATATCGATTTTTTGTCTTGTACGACTCTTGCTCACTGTTTTTAAATTTGATATACTTTATAAAAAAAATTAAAAGGAAAGGCAATGAGTACTCTAACACAAGAAGATTTAAAAATTATCGTATCTGCTGCCGTGGGGATGGCAACACAAGACCATAAGTTAAAGGGCCAAGAAAGGGACTTTTTAGAGAAATTAATGCAAAAAACAGGTGTTAAACCTGAAGAAGTAGAAAAGAACGCAGATTATAAGGCGCTAGCCAAAAAGCTTTCTAGCAAAAAAGCTAAGCAAGTTTTTATGCTGACCATTGCTGCCGTGGCGAAAGCAGACAATGAATTGGACCCGTCAGAAAAACATTTTATCATGTCTATGGCTAAAGAATTGGATGTGGGCATCATTGATGTAGAGCGTCATAGTCACACGATATTGGAAAAAATGGCTTTGGATCACCTGAGTGATTAAAAAGAAGTATAAATCGCCGCAAGAGGCGATTTTTTTGGTTCAAAATTTCTGCCTTTCAAGTTTGCCTCATTATTTACAGAGGCAAGGCGAAATATTAACAACCTATCTCACCTAATGACCTGAATTTATTTGTTAAATATTATTTAGTTTTTATTCGCCTCAAATGAAAATGGTGACAAATAGGTTAGAATTATCAGAATTTAACCTTATTTTATTCGTCTCAAAATCTCTTTAATTTTGTTTTCTATCTAGTCCATAAAATCAGCAGCTTCTCTCTGTATTGGTCCAAAAGGTTTTTTCTAGTCCTTTGCCTCCCTCAGTTCGCCACAGATAAAGGTTTTTGTGAGCAAAATTGCATTTCAAAATGGTAACTCATCAAGGTTAGGGCCCCGTTGGAGAGCTTTTAAGGATCATTGTTAATAATTAACTTACCTTTTGCATAATTCCCTAAGCTCTATTATAGTAAGAAAAAATACAATCAGAGGATTCGGATGAGTTTTTTTCAAAAGCAAAGTACTTTGCGCCAGAGGTTAGTTGTTTTAGTTCTTGTCCCCTTACTGGGAGTGTTGTTTTTTTCCACTAGTCTACTACGAGAAAAATTAATTCTTTCAGACAAGATTACCAACATCCAAAAGCTGGCAGAATATGCCTCTTTATCCAGCGCATTTGTTCATGAAATGCAAAAAGAAAGAGGAATGTCTGCTGGCTTCCTCGGGAGTAAAGGGGATAAATTCAAAGGTAAAATTGAACAACAGAGGCAACTAACTAATACCAAGAGAGATGACCTAAAATCCTTTTTGAGCGGTTTTAAGAGGGAGAATTTTAATAAAACTTTCAATGAAAAGTTAGATGAAGGCTTACGCCACATCAACAATCTGGAAAAAACTAGAACCGAGGTAACGGCTTTGAGAATAACTCTGCCGAATGCGCTTGGATTTTACACTACATCAAATAGAATCTTTTTAGAAACTATAGCAGAAAGCTCTCAAATGAGCCCCGAACCAAGTCTCTCACTAATCATTACCGCCTATGAAAACTTTTTACAGGCTAAAGAGAGAACAGGTATTGAAAGGGCAGTTCTAAGCAATGTATTTGCCAAAGGGGAGTTTTCTGGCAATACCTACCAGAAGTTTATTACACTTATGGCCCAGCAGGATGCTTATCTTTATCAGTTTTCTCTTTTTGCTCAAGATGAACAGCGGAATTTTTACGCTAAGGCGATCAATACCTCTGAGGTGAAAACAGTTGAAAATATGCGAAAAATTGCTTTAGCCTTGGCAAAGGGTGAGACGGTACAATTGCCAGATGCAGAGCTTTGGTTCCAAACTATCACTAGTAAAATCAATAGTTATAAAGAAGTTGAAGATAATCTTGCTTTGACTTTGGTGAACAAAACCAAAGAGTTAAAAAGCGGTATCTTCTTTTTGATCATGATGGTCAGTGGGGTGGTTTTTGCTACTATCATTGTTGCTTTCTTTATTTCAAGAAGCATCAATAAGATTATGACTGATTTAATCTATAGTATCTCTAATTCTGCCGAACAGGTTTCTGCTGCTGCCGCTGAGATATCCCGAAGCTCTCAACTTTTAGCTGATGGAGCTACTTCGCAGGCTGCGAACCTAGAAGAAGCCTCAGCAAGCATGAAAGAAATTTCTAGCCAAGCCCAAGAAAATGAAAATAATGCAACCAATGTAAAGGGCGAAGTGGAAGAGCTTTATGCGGGGTTAATTGAAACATTCAATCATTCGTCAGAAGTGGATTCCCAGACCAAGGAAACCAGCACCGAGGTGAACCAAGGGGCAAAAATAATGGGTCAGATCTCAGGCGCAATGGCTGAGATTAAAAACTCCAGTGAGGGAATAGGTGAAATTTTAGAGCTGATTCGAGAAATAACCCAACAGACAAAAATGCTTTCTACCAATGCCGCTATAGAAGCTGCACGTGCTGGTGAATCGGGTAAGGGCTTTGCCGTTGTTGCAGATGAAATTTCTAAGCTTGCTGAAAACTCAAAGGCCGCCACTAAGGATATCGAAAAATTGATCAATGATGATATTAATAGTGCACAAAATGGAGCTAAGAGAGCCAAAGAGGGAGAGGATATTTTTAACACTATCCAAGCAAAGACAAAAAATGTCTTGGGCCTCGCTAGTCAAACCCTGCAGAACTCAGAAGCCCAACAGGCTAAAAGTAAAAGGGTGCAGGATATGGTTGTGCTGATTCACAGAGCCTCACAATTCCAGTCACGAGGCACCTCTGAGATATTTGATGCACTGGTAAAATTAGACGAGATCACCCAATCAAATGCGGCAACCAGTGAAGAGGCTGCCAGTGCTGCTGAGGAACTGAGTGCTCAGGCAAAAACGATGTGGGAAATTGTAGCTAATGCAGCTAAAATGGTGGGCATCAGCTCTATTGATGAGCAGACTGTTCAGGTTCAGGTTGATTCTTCTGAGCGACTTTTGCCTCGCCACTCGAATTTTTAGAAATAAACATTCATAAATAACTACTAAAAAGTAATAGGGTTTTAATCACGATTTATCCAAAGGTTAAAATCTAAAATAGACCTTTGCCAAGGGGACCTCAACCTGTTCAGTGGATTCTGTATAGTTTGCATGGTGTAGGTAGGCGTAGGTCACTATTAAGTCCCACCAGGAGTGAATGGCAATGGCTGTGATCAAATCACGGTCGTCACCTGTTTCGGGATGGTAGACATAGCCTTCATAAACACCAAAACCAAAGGCCGCAGCGGGGTTGGCAGTAAAGCCTTGCCCAGAGTGGGCTAGCCCAAATACCGCAGCACCAGAAAAAATAGACCAATGCCTTGCCGCCGAGGGACTCCAGCCAAAGGATTGAGTGTACATTTGATAAAAGGATTCTTGGATGGTGCCTCGAAAGAGCATCTCTTCCCCAACGCCAACTAAGTAGTATTTAGAAAAACTGTCGTTTTTGATACGTTCTTCCGTTAAGCCTTGGCCTAAGTTGTAGTTTACAATAGAATACTTATCAAAGCTGGCGTAGCTTGCAGCAACAAGCAAAATTGGTGGGTAAAACATCCAGTTGTTGTAAAAATGATCAAAGCGGAAAGGGGCTACTATAAGGCTGTAACTTTCAGTGGAAGGCTCGCAGGCGTTAATATAGAGGTCCCCAACAGACATCATCCAAAGGTCGCTGCTGATCGTGCCATAATAATTTGCCCGCCAAGTTGGCTCGTTAATGTATACATTAGAAGTGGTTATGCCTGTATCCTCATCTGTTGTGATGTCATAAACAGTATCAGGGTCCTCTTGATAACCATCCTCATCAATCGCCTTATAGTACTGGAAGCTTGCCAAACGGCGACCCCCACCAAAGAGCAGCATTTTGTCGTATGAGCCAGTTAAACCAAATCCTAAGCCAGGGACAAAAGTTTCGGCAAGGCCTGCACCGACACAACCGAGGTTGCTGATTGCCAAGGCATTAAAATGGGGATACAACAATAAAATAAACCCGATGAAAGAGGTTTTTAAAAACTTGATCCTTAAAGCATGAGTTTTTGACATTCTTTCCCTGTTTAAACTGGTCACAGACCCGATTGAATATTTGAAATTGAACAATAGCAAAAATCTACCAATTCGCAAACTAAGAAAACCTGCCGAAATTGCGGAACTTGATCCTGACTTAAATCCCTACTCTACTGAAATTTTTGAACACCAAGATATCATTTGGTTTGATGGGGTGGATCAAGCTAAAGGGTTTGAGGATTTTATCAAAAAACCCTTGGTCCTTGATCTAGGCTGTGGATCAGGTAACTTCTTAAGAGGCTATGCTGCACAATTCCCAGAAAGAAACTGTATCGGTGTGGAATTACGTTTTAAACGATTGGTAAAGGCAGCCAAAAAATATAAAAAATCAGGCCTGAGCAATGTTAGGTTGATTAGGGCCATGGCCGAAGAGCTGTCTGACTGGTTTAAGCCTGGCACATTGGAGTTGATTCACATTAACTTCCCCGACCCTTGGGCCAAGAAAAAACAAAAAAAACACCGTCTAGTGCAACCACTGGTTTTGGATGACATTCACCAAGCCTTAAAGGTTGGCGGGAGGTTTGTTTTTAAAACAGACCACCAAGAATACTACCGTACATCAATAGAGTGGTTACGGTTAGACCAGAGGTTTATCTTGAAAAATGAGACAGAAGACCTACACAACACAGATATTTTTAATATCTACACTGAATTTGAAGAGCTTTTTAAATCTAAAGGAATGCCTGTTTACTATGTGGAATTGGAAAAGAAATAACCCATTTTTGGCCTTGTTTTTTCTGTTTTTAATGGCACCCCAACTGCCTGCACAAGAAGCGGAATTAATAGTCTATAGCCATGACCAAAGCCTGCAACTGGTTGCAAAACAAAACCTTGGCCGCACCAGGATTAGCCTCCTAGAGCCACAGGGGCAGGGTGAGTTGCACTCTTGGGAAATCAAAGATTTTACCGCTGAGACAGTTCAGTTTTCAAAGTCTTATCCAAAGAGACTATTGATCGCCTCTGAAAAAACCATCTATGTGTACGATTTAAGCGACAATAAAAAGAAGTTGATTCTAACTCAACCTGTGGAGCCTGGAAAAGCGATCGTGGATGCTGGCTTTGCCGAAGATGAACAGGAAATTTATTGGTCTACAAAAAAAGAACTTTTAACCTCTGATATCAAAGAATCTAAGCCCAAAAAAGTCTATGAAGCACTAGATAACCAACCGATTAAGGATCTAACAGCCTTAAAGGACAAACGAGTTGTAATAAGCCAAAAGGGTAATAAAGATTTGACCCTGATCAATACTAAAAAGCCAAATTCACCAACTATCCTCAAGGGACATAAAGAGAATGTGGTTGGTGTGGCCAGCCCAGATGGACAAAATTTATATTCTTTAGATGAAGAGGATGAACTGGCTCGGTGGGACCTACTTAATAAAGAAGTCTCCTTAAAGCAGCGCCTTTCTAAAAAAGCCGCAAAACCTGTGGCCATGAATCTAGATGCCAGTGGTAAAAATATATTGGTTCAGTACAAAGAAGATGAGGCAGATAGTGGAGTAAAATACTCTATTGATTCTATAGAAGACTTAAACCCGAAAGGCACAAGGGTAGCCTTTGCAAAAGGTTTTGGAAAAAAGCTGTTTGTGGCACCAGAAACCAGTCAAAATAGAGTCGCAGGGAAATCCATTCAGTCCACCTTTGCCACCGACAAAGCGGATCAGAATGCAGATACTGCGACAGGTAATACCGACAAAAATGGAAAGGTTCGCTATTTTAAGTTGGCCGAAATTGAAGCCGATAACCAAAACTTTGAGGCAGCCCTACGTTATATTAAAGAGGTCCCCCTCACCTCAGCGGATTATGCAGCCTCTAGAAAGCTTCAAAGAGAGGTCTATTCTCAGTTAGAGGCTAAGGCTCAGTTGGCAGGCGCTATGGACCAATATAAGCGTGGGTCTTATGATTCGGCCAAAGTTTTAGTCAGGAGTACTCTGGCAAAATTTCCCAAGCATCCTATTGGTTTACGCTACAAAAAGATGATCGAAAAAAAGGAACGGGAACAATTGATGAGCTCTCTAGTTACTGCCTTAGTTTTGTTTGGTGGATTTGGATTGCTTGGCTTAATTCTTTACCGCAAGAGAGAAAAGGTTCAAGTTGTAGCCTCAGGAATTAAAAATAGCACTGCCCAGAAGCCTAAAACCTCAGACCGAA
>JASJGK010000245.1:0-29539 GCA_033791585.1 SAR324 cluster bacterium
TGTAGCCCGAATTTAAGACAAAATTCAGGAGTCCTTCCTAGCGGATTTCACCCTGCAGAGGCTTGGGAGAAAGCCACTATAGACCAAACAGAGATTTTATATTTTTCTCTTTCCAGTGGTCCACAAGAAATCAAACCTGTTTTGGAAGCACAAGAGCAAATCTTCGCACAACTAGAAAAATATCATATTTTTTCGCCTGAGCCAGGAAATTTTAGTAAGAAATTTCGAAGGATATTTTACACCCCCCTTCGCGTCTATTGGGTTCAAATTCGACCAAAAAAATCACTACAAAAAGAAAAGCTCAAAGCGAACTTAGCTAAGGTGCTAGGTTGCAGGGCCTTAAGTTTGCGAGAATTTGCATTCTACTTCCACAAAGGCACAGGAATTTTTGATGAAGGTTTTACCCAAGCCTTTCATTTAGGGCTGGTAGAAATGGCGATCTACCAAAAGCACAAACCCCTTTACCCTAAGATTTTCAGCCCTCTATTGGCTAAAGAAAAGAATTTGAGCCCCGCTTTACAAGTTTCGACTTTAAACCTACTGGCACAAAGATTCCCAATCAAAAATAAAAGCCAAGGCTTTATTCTTTGCCTTCCAAATCCTTAAAAGTTCGTCTAAAGTAAAAATCATAGACTCGGTAGAAAAGATGCCTTTAGTTTAAGTCTAAATAGAGCACCTTTGATTCAGTAACCCTCGCATAAAGAAAATGTTTTTTTCCAATTACAGAGACATCGAAGAAATATTTATCGGCCCCTATTCCGTGCTTTACAAGGGGATTCGTACCAATGATGAACTGCCTGTTGTTATTCGTGTATTAAAAAAAGAATCAAGCCTAGACGAGCTTGCAAGCCTACAATCAGAAGCAGCCTCTTCTGATGTCAGTGCCAAGGAAATTTTAAGACCCATTGAATATTTATATGTAGAGCAACATTTAGGCTTTGTTTACAAAGATGTAGGCATGATATTTTTAAGGGTTTTACTCCAAGATGCTACCTTAAATATAGAAAACTTTTTGGAACTGGCTATCTCTATTGCAGGTCATCTTTCCAAACTCCATAAGAGCGGAATCATCCACAGAGATTTAACCCCTGGAAATATTCTTGTCAGCGCAAACTACCAAAAAATTCGGTTTATTGGCTTTTACGGTTTTGAAAAAATGGGTAAAAAGCCCCTTCGTGGTCGCTTCCAAGAGGATGTATTTTTTGCTTACACCTCACCTGAGGTTTTAGGGGAACAGGCAGAAGGCATTGATCTAAGGGCAGACCTTTACTCGTTGGGTGTACTTTTGTATGAACTGCTCAGTGGGCACTTGCCCTTTGAAGCCAAAGACCCTGTCTCTAGGAAACATGCCCACTTGGCACTTCGCCCTGCCAGCCTACTTACTTTTGTGCCTGACCTCCCTCCCGTCTTAGGAAAAATTGTAGAAAAGCTTTTAGAAAAAATTCCTGCGCAAAGATACCAATCGGCCAAGGACCTGAGTATTGATTTACAGCGAATCTTAAGGGAGCTCAAAAGCAATCTACCTGTCAGCGATTTTATCCCAGGCTCTATTGCCAACCGAGGTAGTTTTTTAATCCCAAACCAACTTTACGGTGCTAAAGGTTACATTGAAAAACTTCATGGAATATTTGATAAGGTTTCCCACGGTAAAGTAGAAGTTGTATTGGTTGCTGGTAAACCAGGCTTTGGAAAAACTACACTCATCGAGTCTTTGGTTGGGCCAGTTGGGGCTTCAGGAGGTTATTTTGTCCAGGGGCGTTTTGAAAAAATTCACAGGGATACCCCTTATTTTGCTTTGCAAAGCACTTTCCAAGCACTTGTCAATCAGGTTTTGGCTGGGGACGAAGCAACCATTGCCCGCTTAAAAGAAATTTTACTCACAGAACTGGGAAAACACGCCCAGATCATGGTTAATTTTCTCCCTGACCTAGAATTTATCATTGGGAAACAACTCTCGGCCCCGGAGTTTGACACTACAGATAGCCAAAAGAGATTTTTATTTCTCTGCTCAAAATTTTTAAATTCCTTTTCTTTAGCTCGCATCCCTTTAGCAATTTTTTTAGATAATTTTCACTGGTCCGACTCTAACAGTCTCTTGCTTTTGCAATCCCTGTTAACGGACCTAAATTCTCGGTTTTTACTTGTTATTTTAGCCTTCCGTGAAGGGGAATTTTACAAACAGGATCTTTTAGATCTGGCCTTGGATGAGGCAGAGAAAGTGGGGGTAGCTGTTACCAGGCTTGAGATCGCCCCACTTACCGAACAGGAAATTTCAGTTCTTTTAGACGATGCATTAGGGGCTGGGCAAGACTTTGGCGAACTTGCAAAAATTTTATTGAAAAAAACCGGTGGAAATCCATTTTTTATAAAGCAACTGCTCCAAAGCCTTTATGACCAAGAGCTTTTAGTTTATGATGATCCCTCATCCGTTTGGGTATGGGACAGTAACAAGATCCAAGACACAGCATTTTTTGAAGATATTTTGGAACTCATGAGCCAAAAAGTCAAAAAGTTGCCAAAGGAAACCTATGATCTACTGGTCCTTTCCAGTTGTTTAGGCTTAAGGTTTGACCTAAAAACGCTTTCTTGGGTTTTCAAAAAAAATAAAGGTGTTATTTTTTCTGAGTTGGGCCCTGCGATTGAAGACGGTATGATCGTCGAAGAAATGGATTTTTGGGACTCGAAAGACCCTAACAATCAATCCTTTCATTTCGCTCACTCCCGAATTTTACAAGCGACCAACCAACTCTTAGAACCTGTAGAAAAAAAGCAGGCCCATTATCAAATTGGCAAGGAGCTGTTAGCCCACTCAGATTTAAAAGTAGAAAATGATATTTTTACTATTTTAGGCCACTTAGACCAAGCTCTAAGTTTGATCCAAGTTTCAGATGAGAGGCACCAGCTGGCAAAATTGAACCTTCGAGCTGGTATCATTTCAAAATCTTCAGCCGCATATGAAACGGCTTGGCGCTATTTCACCGTTGGAGTGAATCTATTGGGAAAAGATTCTTGGGAACAGGAATATGAGCTGACCAAGGCCCTTTTTTTAAGAGGTGCTGAAAGTGAGTATTATGTTGGCAACACCGAGGCTGTAGGGGCTTACTTTACCGAGCTTCACAAGAAAGTTAAGACCAAGGCAGAACAGTTAGAAGTGGTTGAAACCCAGTTGAATTTGTACATTCAGACCTCTCACCTGAAAGAAGCTGTTGATTTGGGCATCCAAAGTTTAGATGAGTTTTTTAACTTTAAAATTCCGCCAAATGAAGCAGAATTAAAGGTGACGGCCTTGACTCGAATGCAGAGCCTAGCAGATGAGTTAGACCACAGAAAAATAGATAATTTGCTCCACTTGCCGCTAATGAACAAAGGGCAAAATATGGAGCTGTTGCGTTTCATCGCTAAAATTCTTCCTGCCGCGTATATTAACAAACGAAGCCTTTGGATTTTATTGACTATCCATATGGTTAGGCTAAGCATGGAAAAAGGAAATTGCCTTTTTTCCGCTTTAGCCTATATGAATTTAAGCGTTTTGCTCTGTTCAGGGTTGGAAGATTACCCCACAGGCCATAGCATGGCCAGTGTGGCGCTCCAGCTAGACGAAAAATTTAAGGGCAATGACTTAGAAAGCCAATTGAGTTTTCTTTTTGGTGCCTACATTTCCCATTGGCAAGAGCGGGCCTCAGATAGCCTTCATCACTTTAAAAGGTCTTATAAATTAGGGATTAATTCAGGGGATCTTCACTCAGCTAGCTCTGCCATTCAGTTTTTGATCATAACAAAAATTCTGACAGGCCAACCCTTAGAAGAGCTACAAAAGGAACTCACCCTACATAGTGAATTCTCTCATCAAGTCAATGACTTAGACTTAAATAATACCCGCGCCCTATTGCAAATTCCTCTGCTTTTAAAACAGGAAATTAAAAAAGAATCCCAACTGCAAGCAGTTATTCCTGAGCAAGCACTACTTTTAGAACAGTTAAAAAAGAGCAAAAACCACTTGCCTCTGCAATGGTATTACCTTGTTACAGGTATGGTTCATTACCATTTTGGTCAGTTCAAAGAAGCCTTAAAACTGATTCGTGAATCAGATTTACTAATTGCTGGTTACTCCCAGCTTTCTGTTCCAGAACATTATTTTTATTACTCTTTAATTTTATTGGCAAACTACCCTGACTTTAGCTTGGAAGAAAAAAAGCGTTCTTGGGAGATTTTAAAAAACAACCGAGACCGCCTAAAAAAACTCTCTAAAGCCTGCCCCATAAACTTTTTAGAAAAGTACTATCTTGTTGCTGCTGAAATGGCCGTGGTTACAGGCAACGTTTTGGAGGCGATGAACCTATTTGAAGAGGCCATCAGCGCTGTACAAAACAACCAATTTGTCCAAAATGAAGCCTTGATCTTTGAACGGGCTGGATTGTATTTTTTAAGCAAAAAGAAAAAAACCATTGCCAAGGCTTACTTGCGAGAAGCCTACTATTCTTATGTTAAATGGGGCGCTAGCGCCAAGGTTTGGGATATGGAAAGCAAATTTCCGAGCCTACTCAAGGTTGAGCAACGCCTACAATTCACCAGTAACGATCATGCTTTAGAGTCAAACACCCCAGACCAGCCAGAGCAGATTGATTTGGCGACTCTATATAAGGCCTTCGAATCCATCAGTCTTGAAGCCAGTTTCGACAAGGTTATTGTGAAGCTTTTTAAAATGGTGATGGAAAATGCTGGTGCCCAAAAGGGTTACTTTATTGTTGAGCAACAGGGTAAGCTTATTGTTCGTGCCAAGGGTTCTTTTGACTCCAGTCCGCCTGTGGTCTTATGCAGTTTTCCTGCTGAAAACTCCAAACAGCTTTCTTTTAAAATTTTGAGCTATGTCCAGAGAACAGGCCAAAGGGTTTTATTTAATGATGCCATGAAAGAAAATATCTTTGGTTTTGACAGCTATATTCAGCAGCATAAGCCAAAATCAATTCTAGCTTTACCTCTACTTTACCACAATCAATTGAAGGGGATATTGTACCTTGAAAATAACCTAACAACCCAAGCGTTCAGCCACCAAAAGGCTGAATTTTTACGAGTTTTAGCCTCCTTGGTTTCCATTACTTTAGAAAACTCATCCCTTTATAGTGACCTAGCTCAGTCGGCCGAAGAATTAGGCCAAGCAAAACAAGAGCTGGAGGAGAGAATTTTAACTCTGGAAAGCCAATTAGAGTCCAAAACACCTTAAAGTGGAAATCTACAATAATTTAATTATATCACTCATATGACAGCCAAGACCCTCTACCTAAATGGGATTTTAGACAAAGAAACCTGTGAAGACTTTTATAAACAATTCAAAGAAATAGCCAATTCAGAAGAAGCTATTCTTATCCAAATCAGCCTGCACCAAGTCACTGCTGTTAAATCAGAAGGCATGATCTTTTTAACAAGCATTTTAAAAAAAGTGAAGCAAACCCAAGGCAAGATGTGTTTCATCGAAGCCAAGCCCAAGGTACACGACCAAATTTTGCTCTCTGGCCTCCTCTACAATGTTCCTTTTTTCTCTTCGCCAGCCTATGCCCAAAGGTTTTTAAGCACCTAACTGTATTAGATAATCTGAATAATTAAAAGTAATTTATACTACATCTTTTTCTTTCCCTTTTCGTTTACACAAGCTATATTCCATACACTGAGGTATTACCATTTTTGATCACTTTAAAAAATTTATACACATGAAAGAATTTATACTAGCGTTAACACTAAGTCTTATCTTTGCATCGCAAGGATTAGCAGAAGAAACCCCAGAAGCTGAACCAGCAATGGACGCAGCCGCAGAAGCCACAGAAGAAATGGCATCAGAGCACGAAGGTGCTGCTGAAGGTGGAATGTATGTTGTAGTTAAATACTTAAACATGCAAGCTGGTAGCTCAGAGCACGACGGCGCACCCCTCGAAGGTTCAGCTGGTAGTGGTTTTGGATTCGATTTTGGTTACAAATTAGCCGAAAACATGGCCGTGGAATTTGCTTATTCTTCAGCTAGCAATGACCTTGAATTAACAGAAGTTGTCCATGACGAAACTGAAATTTTAACTGGTACAGGTGCTTATACTTCTACTGGCCTTAACTTTGTTTACAGTCATCATTACCACAATGGTTTAACTGCTGTAGCTAAAGCCGGATATGTTTCCGAGTCAGAAGCTTTTACCTTTGCAGAAACAGATGATACAAGCGCTACTCATGGTGGTGTTGCAATAATCTTAGGTGCTGAGTACGAAGTTGCAACACACAAAGAGATTGTTTTTGAAGTAGAAAACGCCCTTATCGATGGACCAAAAGGTTTGAATATCTTTGTTGGTTTTAAGATGGGATTATAGATCACTAATCTGATTTAAATCAAATCTATTCAGAAATGAGTTGGTTAAAAAAGGCGGGGCAACCTGCCTTTTTTTTGTCTAAAATTTAGGCCCCTTAACAGTTAGAAAAGAGACCTCGTTGCTTTAGAAAAAGAACTGGCAGTAATATAAGGCTGGTTTTTAAAAAGAACCTAGTCTTTCCACAATATACATTCCCCTGGGCAGGAATCCATAGAATCCTGGATTTCTTCTTCCGTTGCCCCAGCAGGGTTGTGAACCTGAGCTAAATCATCATCATCCATTTCAAATACAGCTGGCAGTTCGTCTGTGCAGGCTTGGCAGCTAGTACAGTCTGGTTTTTCTACATATGCAACACGTCCCATAATTTTTCCTTTTAGGGTTATCTTAAACTCACTGGCATTTCACTTTCGCCATCAAAACTTGTATCATCAGAATCATCGGCTTCGGCTTCGGCTTCATCCTCTCTCATTTTAGAGGCAATATCCAATTTTCGAGATTCTTCATTCAACTCTAAATCAGTTAAGGCATTATAGATGTCTCTTGCCTGTTCTTCGGCACCTTTCAATTGGCATCGCTTTGAAAACAAAACCTCTAAACCTTCTCTGGCCATATTTAACATGGTTGCTAAGTCCGACATGGGAAATAGGTCCCTTGCTTCTAATATAATCCAAGCAATTTTAATAAAGGGATCTATTTCAAACTGTTTTGTCAAAATAGAAGTATCCAAATGCTCTTTTATGGTATCTTGAAAAAACTTTAGCAGTTTTAAAGCACTGGATTTTGCGTCCTTGTTGTGACCAGAGTAAAGCTCTGACTTGAATTCGTTTATACCATCAACTGAGATGATCATACGCTTTTGCAAGATGATATCTCTGTGGACTTCGGGCATTATGGTTAAATTTTCTTTAACCTTTTCTTTTAAGATCGGGATGTTTGCGTAAAGAAGCGATAAAGTGAAGTAAATGTACAAAACATGGCTAGCCTTCTTTTTGGTATCCTTAATGTTTTGCAACTCGTTGCCTTTTAAAAGCATGTTTGCCGCCTGCTTGACTTCCATCATAGTGACGGACTCATTTACATAAATGGTCCCCTTCAACAGAGTTGCAAGTCGGGTTACACCCATCAACTTATCCTTCACACCTTGAAAAAATGCCAGCTGTGAAAGCCTAGCCTTTAAGATTCTCCTCAGCTCGATCACTCTTTTATTCGGGATATGCTGCGCTGTTCTGGTAATGCGATTAATGCGGTCTTTCAGGTACTCTAAGTAACCCACATACATATTCACAAACCAAATGGAGTAGGTAACTTGATCGGCGCCATTGCTGATGGCCACAGCCATTTCAATGAGGCAGTTTTTCATAGCCCCTAGCTTATCGGCCCTCATACCAGCTTGGTTAATATCTTGATAAACTTGGATGGCTCGAAGAGCGTGCAATTCTGAATTGTCAGGATACTTTTTTAAGGCTGCTTCCAATTCGTTTCGTACATTGGAAACCCGCTTTTTATCAGGGTCTTGTAGGGCCTGCTTAAAGGGCATTAAATTCAAGTCTTTCTTTTTGGTAAACCAACCAGTAGCAGCTTCATACTTAACATTTTTCCCTAAGAATTTAGGGCCCATGGGGCAGGCATTGAGGTGGAACTCTAGTTCTGCAATCATGGTATCAATTCCAGCCTTGGCATCACCTTTTGCCTGACGGATCATCTGCACTTTACGTGCGTAATCCTCCTGAAATTGTTTGGCCTGTTCTGTATTTTTTTCAGGCTGGGCTTGCTTGTTTGAATCCACCATAAGTAAAACTTTTATTAATGTTTATGCCGTCTCTTCTTCTTTAGGCGCCTTCCAACTGCTTAATAATTCGGCAAGGGCCTTAGGTCGCTTTAGGCTTTTCAATAAATATGCCTGCAGCATAAAAAGGTCCTTATCTTTTTTCATTTGGAAGGCTTGTTTTAGGTGATCAAGACCTTCATTAAACTTCTTCTGGCTGATCATTGCTTTGCCTAGCTTGATCAATTTATCTCTGTGAGCCATTCTTTCGGCCTCTTCTTCTTCCTTTTGCAAGATCATAAATTTCTGCTCATTATTGTAAGCTTCGTTTTTATCTTGTAATTGATGAAAAATTTGCCCCAAAGCCTTATAGGCTTCGGCAGATTCTTTAAGTTTATTGGCTCCCTGATAAAGCTGCGCTGACAAGGCTGTTTTGCCTTTGCCTCTTTCCTCAGACCCTTGGTCCATAAACCTCTTCCACACCTCTTCAAGTAGTGTCTTGGCTACTTCAAACTCGGAAAAGTTTTCTTTGATTTTAATATAGGCATCTAAGGCCTCGGGATAGTTTTCTAACGAGAAATAAATTTCTCCTAATCTAGAAAGTACGTGAATATTTTCTTCCTGCTCGGCAACAACCTTAAAAAAAGCGACAGATTCTTCCAAATGGCCCGCTTGATATTGCTTTTCAGCCACTTGTATCTGCTCTTGGATGCCAAACAACCCTTGGGAGGCCTCAAGTAAATCTGTAGCTGTAAGTAAGAATTTATATTCTTGCAACCAGTTGGATGCTTCTCCATACAACAGTCCAAGATTCACAGCCAAATAGCGATTTTTAGGCAATTTGATAAAGGCTTCTTTCACTCTCTCAATCATATCTGTAAGAGGGGTATCATTTGCGTAAAAATCAGCAAAGAGACCCAAAATATGTAACCCATTGAAATTCTTAAGATCTTTGCTAAGCCTATTCAGGATATCAACTGCCATAATTGACTTACCTGATCTTACCTCAAATAAAGCAATATTATAGAGTTTTTCAGCCAGCTCATCGTCAATCACAGCGTCGTCTTCAGGCACTTGAGCATCTGCAAAAACTAACTTTATCTTAGCGTAATTTTTTTCAAAGTCGGCATCCTCCTGTTCACCTGCCAGCCTTGCAATCACTTTTCCAGCAGTGGTATAGCTGGGAAAATAAGGGGATTCAAAGGATTTATACATGCCCAAAGCCCGACCAATGTCTGCATCGTAACGCTCGGTTTTAGCGAGACTCGCAGCTAAACTATGGCGTAATAGTTCGGTATGTTCTTTTTGTTTTAGGCCATGACGATAGAAGTTATTGGCAAGGGTATATTTATCCAAATGGCGTGCACAATTGCCTAGCTTATTGGCGAGCAAGGCATTTTCCCCCTGAACTCGAAAGAGGGCATTGCCCCAAGTAAGGGCTTGCTCTACATCTTTCTTTTCTAGGCACTTTTCAAAGCGCTGCTCGATGAATTTACCAACCCGTTCACGCTCCATTTTTAGAGCTTGAATGAGAAGTGCTAAGCCATCTTTATTTAGCTTGCCTTGTATTTTTAAGAGAGCCAGTTCAAGGAACTCCTGCACCGTTTGCGGTTGTTCCTCTTCTTCAGGCCCGTTTAAAGACATTAAGTCCATGTATTCATTATAACGGGTAAAAGTGCATTGGCCATTTTGGCTGTATTATGCTTATTAAAGTAATTATACCTAAAGTAGCTTTAGCATTCAATAGGGTATTTAACCAATAGAAATAATTTAGAAAAGCTGAAATTTTGAAAGGAATTATGGGTAAAAAAAGGCAGGCAAGCCTTTAAAATGAAAAGCTTACGGCCTTTATTTTTTTGGGTAGGGCCTAAAGGCCCTAAGGAACCTGATTCGCTACTGCGAATAATTATTAGCCTGCTGTAACTACATGCTTGTCAATCCCAAGCTCTTTTGGAGAAAATCCAAGAGCAAGACCAACAAGTTGAGGAAGGTGTAACACAGGAATAGACCTGTCATCACCACGTTTTTTCATAGATGTCGGCTGGTAAGCATCCAACGATGTATGGCAAAGTGGGCAAGGTGTAACAATGTAATCAGCACCAGAATCTAAACCATCTTGGATAGCATTTGCACCGATGTCTAAAGATTCATCTTCTGCGACAAGTAAAGTGTGAAACCCACAACACTTGTTTTTAGATTTATACTCTACAGTTTCGCCGCCTAAAGCTTCGATCAACATATCGAGGCTGGTCGGGTTGTTAGGGTCATCTTTACCAAAAAGCTCAGATGGCCTTAAAATATGGCAACCGTAAAAGGGTGCAAACTTCATCCCTGTAAGGGGATGTGTTACTTGTGCCTTTAATTTTTCTAGACCGTAGTCTTCATTTAGCACCCAAAGGATGTGAGTCACCTCACTGGTTCCTTTGTATTCTAACCCTTCTTTTGCCAAGTATTTGTTAACAAATTCTTTAGCTTTAGGGTCAGTATCTAGCCTGTGTTTTGCGTGACGAAGCCCCAGGGTACAAGTATTACAACTTGTCACCATATCTAGGCCCATCTTTTCGGCAAATGCAATGTTACGAGCATTGCTGATCAAGGTCATACCTGGGTCAACAAACTCAGCATTACTACCGCCGCAACAAGTAGATTCTTCAATGCGGATTAACTCAATTCCTAATTTGTCATTCCACATTCTCAACGATTTTTCCAATTCTTTAGTCATGGACTCGTTGATACAACTGACGTAATAGGCGTATTTCAAACTCATAAATTAGCTCTAATTTGGTTTAATCTAAATCCACATTTCCCTCTAACCTGTCTTTTCGGTAGAGTTGAATGGCGGTTCTTAATTTATCTATATCCTTGCTCTTATGAGGAAAGATAGGTGGTACACGGCCTTTGATTCCCATTGTAATAGCAAAAGGAATTAACCTTAAAGCGCCAAATGGCCCCAAGGTTTTTAAAGGGAGTTGAAATTCATCAAGGCGACCTGTTTTACTAATGGCATCTCCAAAGGCTCTTGCGTGCCCTGCGCCTTCAGTAAAGTCCAGACCCATTTCCATAGACTCTTGTCTCAGGCCTTGGATTGCATCCATAATAGGGATGTTTTTCACACAGACCTCAACGCATCGATAGCAATGGGTACAGTCCCAAATACCGCCGTCCTGAATAGCGATTCTCATGCGCTCATCATTCAATTTATCCCTAGAATCATCATTCATGCGAAAGGTTTTAAGCATAACTAAGGGGCTAATAAAGCCTTCTGACACTTCTAATAAGGAACATTCACTATAGCATGATGCACATAAAATACAGTCTGTTGCAGGGTTAATCCGTTGAAAATCCTTTTCTTGGATAGGGAACTCTTTTTCCCCAAGTTTAGACTCGTCCATTGCTGGAACAACCCATGCCTTGTGATTTTTAAGCTTCTGAATCATAGGGTCGATATCAACCACTAAATCCTTAATAACCTTAAAGTTACTCAATGGCTCGATAACAATCACACCTTCTTCTTTACAGTCTTCAATGTGATCCCAAACCTGAGTAGTACAGGCTAACATGGAAACCCCATTCACTTTTACCGCACAGGAACCACAAATTCCGGCTTGGCAAAAGAATCTCATAGAAATAGTAGAATCAACACGATCTTTAATATGGTTGATTGCACGTAATATGGTAATACCCTTTTCTAAATTAAGGTCATAGGACTTAAAAAAGGGCTTATCATTTACTTCAGGGTTGAAACAAGAGATTTTAAAGGTTAATTCTCTGCGATCTTCCATTAGTAAGTCCTCTCTTCAAGTTCATAGCGTCCCATATTCACAGGCTTGTAGCTCAATTGTACTTTGCCTTTGCTGTCTAAGGTAGCTAGAGTATGCTTATGCCAGTTTTCATCATCACGCTTCACAAAATCTTCTCTAGAATGTGAGCCACGACTTTCTTCACGGGCTAAGGCGCCTGCAGCAACTGTTGCAGCAAGGTCTAACATATTTTCAAGCTCGAGAACCATCTGTAAATTAGTATTAAAAATACGAGATTTATCTTGTACCTGAATGCGTTTAAAGCGATCACGCAAGGCTTCAACACCTTCAACACCCTTTTGTAGATTAGGCGCGGAACGGTAAATACCTACGTTATCACCAAGAGTTAAGCCTAATTCATCACGAATCAAGTCATATCTTTCAACATTGGCTGGCCTGTAGAAATCAGCAATTCTACGCTCTTGTTTTTCAGTAGCGGCTTTTAAGTCAATGCTTGGAGTTCTAAAAGAACCTAATGCATTGGTAATTTCCTGCCCTGCACGTTTACCAAAAACTAAAATATCAAGCAGGCTGTTGCCACCCAATCTGTTAGCTCCGTGTACCGACATATTTGCCGATTCACCAACAGTGTAAAGGCCTTGCATAGCAGTTGCAGTCGTGATGTCACAATCAATGCCACCCATAGAATAGTGGGCAGTTGGCCGAATTGGAATTGGCTCTTCAATGGGGTCAACCCCTTCAAAGTCAATACAAAGTTCTCTAATCTGGGGTAATCTAGACATGATCAATTCAGCACCAAGATGCGTCAAATCAAGTTTAATGTAAGGTCCAGCAGCTGATTCAAAGCCACGGCCTTGTCTAATTTCAGTTTCAATAGAGCGACTCACTAAGTCCCTTGGTCCCAGTTCCATTTTTTCAGGAGCATAGTTGACCATAAAGCGTTCACCATCTTTATTGATCAAATAACCACCTTCGCCACGTGCAGCCTCAGTAACCAGTAAGCCTGATTTACGTAAGCCTGTTGGGTGAAACTGAACAAATTCCATATCTTTTAAAGCCACGCCAGCACGTAGTGCAGCACCTTGACCATCGCCAGAAAGACCAGCAGCGTTGGATGACCGTTGCCAATACATTTTGGCGTATCCACCAGTTGCTAAAACCACAGCCTTAGCGGGGATAGTCATAATCTTCGAGTTTCTTTGGTTCATCACGGTAACACCCTGACAGGCTCCACCATTTTGCTCTAAAGAAAGTAAAAAGTATTCGTTATAAAACTTCACACCCATGCGTAAAGACTGCTCATAAAGCGTCTGCAATAGTGTGTGACCTGTTTTATCGGCGCAATAACAACAGCGATGCCGACTAGCGCCACCAAAAGGCCGTTGGGCAATTGAACCATCAGGGAAACGAGAAAAAGGAGCACCTAGGTTTTCCAATTCACGTACAACTTTAGGGGCCATCTCACAAAGGTGAGCTGCGCAATCTTGATCCGCTAAATAATCACCACCCTTGATTGTATCAAAGATGTGTTGTTCAACTGTGTCTTCTTTATCTTTGTTTGCTAGTGCGGCATTCACACCACCTTGGGCAGCTGATGTGTGGGATCTAGGTGGATACACCTTAGAAACAACAGCAATTTTTGCCTTTGGGTTTTGGTGCATGGCCTCCATAGCAGCGTATAAGCCACCTCCACCTGCACCGACGATAAGGATATCGTAGTATTCCATTTAGATTTCCTCTTTTGGTTAAAGTGCAGTTTCGTTACTTACAGGAAGTGTCTCAACAACGTGTAAAATATTAGTTTCTGAAATAATTCCTACCAATTTTGTTCCGTCCATCACTGGTAACCTTCTTACACCGATGTTGTGCATTAAACGAATAGCGTACTTAACGCTCATTTGAGGGTTAATAGTCACCAAAGGCTTAGTCATGATGCTTTTAGCTTGTGTGTTCCAGATATCAACAAAGGTTTCTTTGCCTGGATCAATTACTTTCGCAAGAACATCTTTTTCAGTTACGATGCCATATACATCGCTTTCGTCTCTTGGGTTCACCATTACACTGGAAATACCATGTGTCTTCATCAAAGCCACTACTTCGGAGACGCGCTTGCTACCTTCAATTGTCACAACATCTTGGGACATGTACTGGGAAACTGGTGCATTACGGATATCGTTAAGCTGCTTCATATAAACCTGATCGAATTGGGTTGCTCAAAAAAATACTTTATAGACGCAATCAACATTGTATGTTTATTTACGACATAGAAAAAAAGGAAAAATATACTATTTTAACCCTTGGTGCAAGAGAAATCTCAAGCTTTCGGGCTAAGTAGACTTAAAAGGGGAATCTTTTGGGAAAAAAATCAAACAAAATGTGGCCTTAAAATCAGGGTTGAACTCTAACAGGAAAAGATAGCAAAATCAAGAACTCTTAAATTTAAGTGCTAAATCTTTTCTTCTTCTTCTGCGGGCAGCGCCAATGCCTCCGTAGGCAAGTCCAACGCCTTAACTCGGGCGAGAAATATAAAGGGCAGGGGGATAGGGCCTAAAAAAACACCTAGGGCAATCCAAAATTGGCAATGTTTTAAACCCCGTTTTTTTCCGATCAAAAAAAAGACCCAGCCCCAAAACAGACCACTGGCAAGCGAGGCAAAGTAAGGAAATAAATCAAGGGTTTCTGTTGGCATGTTTTTAAAATTTATTAAGTAATATTTTAATAATAGCTCTGCCAGTTCCACTTCGTCTAGTCTGGGTTTTTTGAGTGAAAGTAATTTTCCCCGAAAATGGTAAAGGCATTGATGCAAAACAGAAATTTGTATATCTTGAGACAAACAAAAACTGCAAAAAGAAACCATGACCGAAAAAAACACAGATATCCAAACATCAACAGCAGCAAACCAAAAACATTTTTTTAATTTTGCAGGTCTGATGATTGTCATAGCCACCTTGGTGATGCAGACAAACGACTTGATGCTGTTCTTGCCAGAAGAAAAGCTTCTATTGCCCTTGATAGGGCTGGGGATTCCCTTGGTCGGGTTTTATGTGGCGGCACCGCTCGCTTTATTGGTCTTTCATTTTGTGGTTTTACTTAAACTAAAGCGACACTTTAGTTTGGTTCAATATACGGCCATAACTAAAGAAGCTAATTTGCTGCAAGACGCACTAAATAACCCCGCTAAGCTCACCAGTAGTTTGTTTATGTGGGTTTCATATTACCTTAGCCCCTTCGCTCTTTTCTTTTTTATCCAGTTTCGTTTTGCGCCTTTTCACAGCATGAACATGACCCACTACCACCATATGATCACTTTTGTGGACTTGGCTATGCTACTCTACTTCTGGCTTGCCCCTTATAATTTAGGCTCGGTTGGCAACAAATTAGTGCGCTTTGTCGCTGGCGGGGCTTGTTTGTTTGTGATTGTGAATCTCTCCATCACCCAGATGCATTTTTTAAGTGACGTTTCTTACCCCGAAAAACCAGCCAGCAAAGAGGTGACTCTGGCCACGGTTGAAAACCTCCCCCAATCGATAAAGGAAACCCTATTCCCAGCTTTGAATTTGGCAGGTTTGGACTTAAGTCCAAAGGATGGCAAAACAATCTTAAATCTTCAAAACCGTGACTTTCGTTTTGCCAACTTTGCAGGGGCCGACCTTAAAAGAGCGGATCTGAGAGGCGCAAAACTTGAGTTTAGCACCCTAACCCACGCTGATTTAACAGGGGCAAATGTCACAGGTGCAAATCTAAGTGGTGTTACTTTTTAAGCAGACGATTCCTCCAAAAAAAAAAGACAAAAAAAAACCCTTAGCAAACCGAAATTCACTAAGGGCATTTTTTAAGTTGCAACCATCCACTCTGGACAAGAGTAAAAAATCACAACCCATTTAAAAAACAGTAGCCAGCCTTTGAAGTTGCCTTCAAGGGCCAGAGTCCACTGGCTTGGGACCAAATTGAATCAGTCCTTAATCAGGTTGAACACTCGGCTCGGCAGTTGATTTGCGTGACCTGTCATAGCAGCAGCAGATTGCGTCAAGAGAGTACTCTTGGTGTATTCTGCCATTTCCTTTGCCATGTCAGTGTCTCTAATCATAGACTCAGCCGCTGTCATGTTTTCTGCTGTAACCTTCAAGGTTGCAATGTTAGTTTCTAGCGTATTCTTTTGCACAGAACCTAACTTCGCCCTTGCTTGGGTCACATCATTAATGGCTTTATCGATAACCAGGAGAGAATCCTGAGCCCCTTGGGATGTTATAACATCAACATCTCTAAGGCTCTGAAACCCACTCATTTGGTCAATACCTCTACCAATTTGATTGGCAGAAAGGTCTTGTAAAGCAACTGTAACCCTGTCACCAGCGTTAGCCCCAATTTGGAAATTGAGAGCATTTTGCGCAACGGTAACAATACCTACATTTGCTCCTTCTGGTGTTTCATTTCCGTTATCCATCCCCTTATACCTAAGGGTTAGGCCTTCTGTAGTGGAGTTACCCACTAACCCGGTCATGATTTCACCTTTACCAATGGTCGCTTCACCATTAATGGTTGCAGAAACATCTTCACCATTTTGAATTCGGTTATAACCTACGCTTTCTTCACTCAGCAATCCTTTGGATGATGAGGAAACTTCGAAGTAATGTTCCGAACCCTTTTTTTGGTGAGTTATCTGAACGACACCAGCTTCGTTAATGCCAATATCGACTTCTAACCCAGCATTTTTCGCCTCTGTTGCAAAATTTGAAATTGCTGATTCCACGGTATCAACAGAACTGGTTTTGTAAGTGGCCGTACGGCCGCCTTCGCTGATCAGGAGAACTTCTTCCTGATCAAGCATTTCTTGAGTAAAGGGTGTAGTACTTGTCAAAGAGGCTTTTGTTGCCTCTTCTAAAATAATTACATCATACTCAACACCACCAGTTCCTTTGGTCTTAGCTGTGGCAGAGAGAAATTCAAGCCCCTCGCCAACTGCTTTCCCGTTCACACCATTAGAGCCATCAAGTAACTTTTTTGCTCCAAACTGCGTTGATTTTGCAATACGATCAACTGCTTCTACCATGGAGGTTATCTCCATTTGATCCGCGTCGAGCATTACTGCATCATTAGCGCCCTCGTTAGCTGCATGGATGGCCAAAGACCTCATTGCAACTAACATATTGTTCACTTCTGATAAAGCTCCCTCAGCTGTTTGCACCATTGAAACCGAAGTTTCGGTGTTTTTTATCGCCTGATCGATACTGGCTATTTGGCCACGCATCTGCTCAGAGGCTACCAAGGTTGCTGGTGCATCACCAGCGGTATTGATTGCCAAACCTGACGATAGTTTCTCGAGCGATTTTTGGGCGCTTGAGAGATTTTTCGACAAGTAGCGATTCGCCTTTTGGGAGGCAATATTTTGGTTGATTCGCAAACTCATGTTTACCTCCAAAATTGAGATGGAAGATTCCGAGAAACTCTTGCATCCGATGCAGGAGAATCTCCTAGAGAGTACTAGAAAATTTTCTAGTGCCCCGGGAAGCTTTCTCTCCAAGTAGCCATCAATGGCAGGCGACTAGCCCAAAACTCACAGTATAAGCGGTTCCCCTGAACCACAGGTTCCTTCCTTAGATTGTGGGGTTCAAGGCAACCGCTTAACATTGGTTGCCCTAACAATCCATATCCATTTTTGGAGTGGTGCCAATAATAATTACCTTGGCACCCCATTAATACTAAACTTGAGGGTTAGACTAAACCCCCAAGTTCAATGACCAGATTTATTTCAAAACTAATGGATTAACCAAGAAGTTTTAAAATTGAATTTGGCATATTATTAGCGTGAGCTAACATGGCCGTTGCAGATTCTGTCATAATCTGGTTTCGAGTGAAGTTGGCCATTTCACTAGCCATATCCACATCTCTAACCGTAGATTCTGCAGCAACTAAGTTTTCAGAGGCAATGCGTAGATTCGAGAGGTTACCTTCTAGAGTATTCTTCTGGAAAGCCCCCAATTCACCACGAATAGAGGTGATCTCGTTAATCGCACTGTCTATCAGCACGAGACTATCTTGCGCACCTTCTGATGAAGTTACAGCAATATCTCTAAGCCGTGAAAAATCACTTTCATTATTCACACCTTTTGCAAGGTTAAGGCTGGATGTATTAAACAGACTTATGGCAGCGGTTTGATTTCTGTTTCCACCAATTTGAAAATTCAAACTGTTTTGTGTCACAGAAACATTACCCACAAGAACCCCTTCCTTGGGCAATTCAGAGCCTTCTGCAGCCGTTCCCCAGTAACCGATTTTAAGGCCATCAATATTGGCAGCCCCTTTGGCACCTGTTAGAATTTGTCCCTTACCTTGGGCAGACTCTCCGTTGATACGACCTGCGATATCATCACCATTACTGATGGTATCAATCGAGCCCGCTGTCTTAGAAAGTACACCTGTAGTTGTACTTGAGACTTGAAATTCATAATCAGAGCCAAATTCCATGTGAGTAACGGTCAACGCACCTGCGTCGTCTTTCATTACTTCCACTTGTAAACCGGCATCCTTAACCGCACCTGCTAACCTTTGCGCCGCAGTATCTACTGTATCTGAATCCGATGTTGTAAAGGAAACAGTTTTTCCGCCTTCAATAATAGTGAAGGTTTCACCAGCTTGAACAATATCTTCGGTCAAGGCAGCAGTTCCGCGAACCGTGGCCTTAGATGCATTTTTAGTGATCTCAAGATCATACCCACTTCCGGTAGATGATTGAGTATTCACAGATGCTCCTAAGAACTCGATTCCCTCACCAATACCAATTCCGGCGACACCATTTGAGCCGTCCAGTAAAAGTTTGTTGCCAAATTGAGTTTGTGATGCAATCCGATCAATGGTTTGGAGAGCATTGTCGATCTCCAGTTGATCCGCTTGTAACATAATCTCGTCATTGGCACCCTCGTTGGCAGCATGGATTGAAAGTTGGCGCATATTAACTAATAGACGGTTCACCTCATTGAGGGCGCCTTCTGTAGTTTGCACTAAACTAATCGCTTGCTCAGAGTTGGTTACGGCTTGGTTAAGAGACTTAACTTGCGCACGTAACTGCTCTGAAATAACCAGGGAAGCGGGGCCGTCACTGGCCCTGTTCACTGCGATACCGCTTGAAAGTTTTTCCAAACTTTTTCCTAAAGCGTTCTCGTTTGCCAACAAGTTGCGATGCGCATTGATCGCAGCTCGGTTGTGATTTATGCGTACACTCATGGTACACTCCTTTGTAAGACTGTATTATTTACCACTCCAGATAAATAATTGGTCATTTTTCGGCGACGTGCCGGTTTATAAAAAGATCCTCTTTCTATAAACAGAGCTATTAGAGGTTTTACCCATCTAAGCAGCTCCCATATCTCGCCTCCAAAGAGCCAGTCCAGGCGAGATAGGGCAACTGCTTGAGCACCCTGACCATCATCTTACATTATCTTTACATTCACCTCTTTAATTCGGGTACAAAGTTCATCTGGCATTCGCATCCTTGCTTATCCAGGTTGATGGCACATTTGGAAAAAGACTTTGTCTTTTCTTTTTTCAGTAAGCGATAAATCGCTTAAGGATACTTAATCACTTCGTGACAAGCAGAAAAAGACTTTGCCTTTTCTTTTTTCAGTAAGCGATAAATCGCTTAAGGAAACTTAATCACTTCGTGATTAAGGGCCAAAGCCTAAGAATTCCTTCTCTTAGGCAGAGAGCTAGCTTGGCTGGCTAGCTCTCCTAACAAAGGGATATAAAATCCCTATTCAATTAAGCTAGTTCTTCACTAGCTGGTCTGTTTTCAGCGCTCCTCTGGGAGGAAAGCTTCGCTTCTTTAATAAGGAAACCGCAAATGGCTTCAGTATTAGCTTGCTGGTCTCTATTCAGAGTTCCTCTATGGAGCCCCGCGTTGCATTCTTTTTTCAAGCCGCAGCTTCTCCTACCGCCCCTGTTGGTCAGTGGCAGCTTCTTGGCCCGAGTCCCTCATTGCAGGGCGGATTTCCCCCTTTCCCCTCATGGGTCTGAACGGAGTCCTCCCTGACTCTATTTAAGTCTAAACGGATTTTTCCCTTGGTCCTATGGGACCAGAAAAAAACTCTCCTCCTCTGACTCTACCTTTTGTCGGTACTCTCCCTGTCTCTTTTAGAAACAAGTGCCACCGACAGGCCTAGTCAAATTTGGTCTAAACGGAGTCCTCCCTCTTCCCTTATGGGTCGGATCGGACTCCTCCCTGACTCTATTTAAGTCAAAGCGGATTTTCCCCTTGATCCTAAAGGACCAGAAAAAAACTTTTCGCTTCTACCTAGGTTCCAAGTAGCAACTCTCCCTGACTCATATTGAGCCAAAGCGGATACTGGCCTAACTAATTTTCCAAGGTCGAACTAGTGCCTGCCTCTGGTTGAAGCGGAAGCCGTCCTAGGCCTATTTGATCTGGATTTTTTTTCCTAATTTTAAGCCATAAATGACTTTAGTGGTTCAAAAAAGCCCTTTGCTTTGGGCCTTAAGAAAAGGCTCAAAGAAGTAGCCAGCCAATTATGGCTGTGCATTTTTAATCGCTATTTAGAAAGCTTCACTGCCTCAATAAGGAGAATATAAAGACCTTTACAGTTTCTCAGTTCAACCAACTCTAAACTCGCTGGTCTACTTGCAACCTTCCTCTTTTGGGAAAGCTTCGCTTCTTTTTTAAGCAAAAGATCAACCCCTTGGGGACGCTTTATCACTTTGCACTAAAATCCCTCCCTCAGGGGTCTGAGCAGATTTCGCCCTGACTCACAGGGAACCTGTTTCGGCAAAGCCTGCCGCTTTGGTTTTTATACGCAAAGACTAAGTCCTTTGAGGATCTTTAATCGCTTTGCAATTAATTCCAAGGTCGAACTGGTGCCTGCCTCTGGTTGAAGCGGAAGCCGTCCTTGGCCTAGTTGATGTGGGTATTTTTCTTGTTCCCATCCTTGGGGTACAAAAAAAGCCCTTTGCTTTGAGCGCTAGATACGGCTCAAAAAAATAGCTAGTCCAATAAGGACTAGGCATATTTTGCATAGTATCTGGTAAAAGCCTGCAAGCAATAAATTGCCTGGGGCAACTTAACCGATGCTTAACTAAGCTAATTGTTACCTAACTGGTCTCTATTCAGCATTCTTTTGTATAGAAAGCTTAGCTTTTTAAATATGGAAACCATAAATGGTTTTATTACTTAATCCCTGCGGGACTAAGCCTACCTAGCCTTATCCTCTGGCAAGGTTAAAGACTTTAGGTTGATAAACAAAGGCTGGTCTTCAGCTGCATAAAGCATCTTTAGACCTGGCTTAAAATTCTTTATAGATTCTGAATCAAAACAAAGCTTTATAATTCGTTCTTTGTATTGGATTCTTCTAGTTTTTTTCCACTGCTTTTTTAAAGCCATCATGCCTCCTTTGGCATAACCTTCGCATTATTAACTATACATGTTGATTCGCACTCTCATGTACACTCCATAATAGCTTGTTGGAAAGATGGACTCTTCCAACAGGTTGTTAGGAATTAAATTAGTAAAAGCCTAGGGCTTTTGCTTTCATATGCAAACGATAAATCGTCTGGGTAAACTTAATCGCTTAACGATTAAAAAAACACCTTGGGTCCTAGTTCTAAAGACCATTCGCCAGCCTAATCTCTAGGCAGACCGATTCCTTTAAAAATTTACAAAAAACTACGCTTCTCTCTTACATTCTAGGCGGAGAAATCCCTGCTTAATTACTTAAAAGCTCCAAGCAGAATTTATTGCTTGTGTGCATCTGTTCCCATATATCAACTGGCGGTTATCCAGTGGGTCTACTCACGGGTTTCCTTTGGCAGGAAAGCTTCGCTTTCTTTTTGGGGAATGCATTTTTTATCGATCACTTTCTCACTGTATCAAACTTGGTGGTCTGTTTACCGCGTTCCTCTGTTCGGAAAGCTTCGCTTTCTTTTGGGGGAATACATTTTTTATCGATCACTTTCTCACTGTATCAAACTTGATGGTCTGTTTACGGCGTTCCTCTGTTCGGAAAGCTTCGCTTCTTCTATGTGAGAGAGCTAAAGCTCTCTAGATAACTTAACCGCTTCGCGGTTAACCCTTAAAACTAACAGGTTTAACAGCAGCAGATTGGTTAAACTTTGGCGTGATCGAGGTTACCTTTTTGGTGATTCCTCTCCAGCCTTCTCTCATTTCTATCAATAAATCTTCTGCTTCAGCCAAAATCGCCATATCCTTTTGAACATTGGCATCAATGAGCTTATTAAAGATATAAATATACAAGTTATTCAAGTTCTGGCCAATATCGCCTCCCTTTTCAGGGTCCAAAGATGAAAGAAGTTCTGATACAATATCCTTAGCCTTAACCAAGTTGTTGTGCACTCCTTCAATATCACCTTTTTTATGTTTTAGCTGTGCTGTTTTACAAAAACGGATTGCTCCATCGTAGAGCATTAAGATCAAGGCTCCTTGGTCTTCGGTAGTTACCGCCGCAGCTTTGTAAGCTTTGCCAGACTTTGCATAGGGGTTCATTGTGGGTACTCCTTTGTATCGTTATCTATTCATTATCATTAATAAGAATCAGCTTATAACTTAGATAATTCTGCACTTAAATATTTTTGTTCCGATTTAAGCTGACCAAGTTGGCTTTCCATTTTTGCAAACTTCATCTGTAGCTTTTCTCTTTTTGCACCTAGCCTTTCTTCTAGGGTCTTAATTTCTGTGTCGTAGCCAGCAAGCTGCTCTTCAACGTTTTTAGTGTACACACCCAAAGAGCCTGAACTTGTGTCCATAACCTCTTCAATGTATTCGGTAACCTTGGTTCCAACGCCTTTAGTAAAGGTCATATGGCCTTCAACTTCATCACCAATCTGGGTTTCAGTCAGGCTAATAAATAGCTTTAACCCATCATATTTTGTTCCTTCAGGGCCTGATAAAATCTGGCCTGTGCCATCCATTTGAACCCCGTCAATGGAGCCAACTACATCGTCACCAACTTTATTCACACCACCAGCTAGGGGGTGAGTCATTGCCAAAGAAGGGTTCGCCGGTCGAACAACAACACTTGACCTTGCGCCTGTCATATTCGAGCGGATTGTCATCTGGCCACCATCTTCAGTAATCACAATCTTCATTTTGCTTAAAAACTTATCATCGATCACCAACTTTTGGATCTCTCTTGATAAGGTTTGCATGTCATAGGTTCCCTGTGGGATCTTCATCACCTCTGACTCACGTCCATTGACCGAAAGATATATCCCTTCATTGGCCTCAGTAATCACAATAGGCTGAGGGTTCATCTGCTCTTTCGTGGTGTAAAAACCTCTCGTTGCCGCTGATGTTATATCAATCGCATAGGGTGTTTCACCTGAAATCTGGGTATCTTTGGTCGAGGATAAATAGGAAATACCTGTATTATCCACCTGCCCAAAACTACGAAACAAATTGGCTACCTTGCCTAAATCATCTTCTGTTGCATTTCGCAACTTATCTTCATCCACCTTAATCAGGCCGTCATCACCCAATTTTAAGCCAACTGTAATCAACTGGTTTGAATCAGTAGACAAGCCAAATACGGTATCAATAAAGATGTTAGCCGTTTCTGACTGGATCTTTGGCAGGTTTCTATCACCCTGCAATGGGCCAGCGGTATCGGTTTCTTTATCGTATTTAGTGGCATCTCTGAAGTAGGCCAACATTTCGTTGTAACTAGTAACAAACTCAGCAACAGTGGTTACTGCCTTTTCTGTATCCCCTTTAATAGAGATAGTAACGGGCTTTTCACTTGTACTAATTAAATTTAGCTTCACCCCATCAATCACATCATCAAGTGTGTTGGTAGGATTGGTGATAAGCAAACCACCACCCAATTCTGTAGCCCCAAGGCGAACCTCGGCATCCTGTGGCGGCTGGATTACAGGGGAAAAGGTCCGAAATGTAAAGCTATCGCTTTCAAACATTTCACCTTCACCAAGCACCAAACTCAAGCCTGAATCAAAGGCAACGGGCTTACCTGCCTCATATTCATCGCCACCAATGGAAAGAACCCCATTGTTGCCCATGTTATCTTCCCATTTCAACTCAAGGTTTTTGGTCACACCAGGTGCACCATTGCCTAAAGCTGTAAAGGTATAAACCTTAGATTCAAAATTATCGTAGCTACCTACAATCTCTTTTGCTGCAGTACTAACTCTTGGCCCCTTAGGCTTTGACTGTTCTGAAAGACCGCCAGCTGAGGTAGTAACTAAATCATCTTCTTCATCAACTTCGGGTTGTACCCAATTGGTAATATCCTTAACTAAGTTGCCTTCATTTCTTTCATCATCATCAAGCCACCAGAGGTTTTCTGTGGAACCAGCCTGATATGCAAAGGTAGAAAAGGCCCCATCGTTTAGCAAACCTGGCTTCACTTCAATAGCGAGACCGTGACCCAAACTCAAAGGTGTCCCTGGTTTATAACCAGAACCAACAAATGCGGTGCCCTTCAAGCCGTTTTCACTGGTATACTCAATTTGTAAATTTTCAGCAGCCCCAACTTGACCCGAGCCAACAACCTTTAAAGTAAAAGAGTCATCTTCACCCGTATCCAATTCACCAGTAATTACAGGTGCGCCTTCTGTGGCCTGCTTACCCCAAGTTTTTGGCTGGGTGATTGCTGGCGCCCTTTGCATCTCATCCTTCCACCAAAAGAGATCAGACTCCTGTGGTTTGGCATTAGAGTTAAAAGTATCATTTACCAAAACCTCACCAACACCCATAGCCATGGTAATTCCATCCACTACTGGGATCGGGTCACCAGGGGTATAGTTAAAAGAACCTAAATCCAAATAACCTTGCCTGTCTTGGTTGTCTTCCCAGCGAATTCGTAGCGACTCAGAGGTCCCTACAACGCCTGTATTCACAACGGTAAATTCCAACTCTATTGGATCTTCACCCTGATAGGTACCACCTAAAACAGGGATAGCTGTAGAAGCACCTAAACCAGTTGGCCCGGCCTTCGCTGCCGCAGCTGCCGCTTCATCTTGTTTTTTTATGCCCTTCCAAGCGCCTGGTTGCGAATAAAAGGGGTCAAAACTGGGGCTTTCATCATCACCTTCTAGGGCAACTTCAACTTTAATCTCGCCTTCAAAACCAGTTTTATCACTGGTTAAAACAATCTGATAAGGTCGATCTTTACTTCCCGTTTTTATAATATCGGCAGAAACACCCATTTCACGGTCGCCAATTGCATCGGCGAACCCCTGTAGGGTATTATTTGTCTCATCAATCACAATGGTTTCGGTGTTCTCGCCATCTACACCTGTAGTGACAGTCACTCGACCTGTACCAACCTGCACATCTTTATCTTCAAAACCTTGGGATGCGATCTGGTGGTTTAAAGCCAACTTATCTACTACCAAGGTATGCTTGCCTGGTTTTGCCCCCGCTGTTGCCACAGCATCCACCACATCGGGGTTGGAAGAGGACACAATTTTGCCTTCCCACATCGATTTCTTGCTTAGCACTTCACTGGTGCCCTTAACAGTCTCGAGGTGAGTCTTGACTTGTTTCCAAGCCGCTAACTCTAAGGTTTTTTCCTCTTGTCGTTTTTTAACGGGTTCAATCTTCTTCTGTTCCACCTCTATCATCGTTTTGATGATAGCCTTGGTGTCCATTCCAGAACCTAAACCTGTTACAACATTGGGGTTAAAATCAGCCATTTTTTTAATCTATCCTTAGGGTGACGGGTGGCAATCGGCAAAAACTACCTCTCCTTTCACAAAATAACACTAAGATGATCTGAAAAGAACAGGTTAACCTGTTCGGTCTCCAAGCATAAAGCAAAATAGTGTGGCCAAAACGCACGAGCTAACTAGCGTATAAGGCCTTCTTGCAAAGCTTTAGAGATTTGATGATCTCAGCTACTTAGGGTTTCTTACAAAAACCCCAAGGATAGAGTTACAAAGACTGTTCCAAACTAAGTCAAAACCTTCGGTTTTGATTATTCTTATGTAAGCCATAACTGGCTCATGGATACTTAATCGCTTTGTGATTAATCTATTTCTCTGATTAATTTTCCTTAACTACTGTTTTGAGTCTACTTTTGACTCTAATTTTTGTGGCCTAATTTTTTGTGTTTTTGGCCAAAACTTTTTAAATTTTTTTATCCATATCCAAATCATTTTTCCTCTCACTTTGCTTAGTATTTGCCTACAAAAAGAGTTATTTAGGCCTAAAGAAAATCACAAGATAAGCTTTCAACTACCCCTAGTCTTAATTGCTTGTACCCCTAAGTTATTTTGCTTTAGGCCATGAATAATTTATGGCGTTAATTCCTTTTCGGTGTGAACCTTAAAAACTTGAATTTTTTTTCGCATCTGGGCTTTTTTACCTGTTTTTCTTATTTTTATAAAAATGAGCCGACCTTTTATTTAAAAGCCAATAGGTAAAGCGTTAAAAGATTCCAAGGTCACCCCTGTTAACTCCTTATCGGAGTGCGATTAAAAAACTTAAATCTTTTTTACAGGGGCAGTGTTTTTATTTTGGGGAAATGCCCAGAAGGCCTTATTTTTAAAGCTTTAGTCGTTTCACTTTGTTAGGGTGGGGAGTGTTAGGCACTGGCTACAAAGCGGGAAAAAAGAGAAGCCGGGATGGCTTAGGTTGGGGCTGAATCGGGTTTTTGAAACTGGGGTGGAGGTGTGAATATATAGATTTTTACAAAAAAGGAAGGTTGTCACTTGACTAAAAACTTAAAGGAAAATAGATTGTTTGTTTAGGCGAAAAGCCTAAATCCATTTCCAATGCCTGGATGGCGGAATTGGTAGACGCACAAGACTTAAAATCTTGCGATAGTAATATCGTGCCGGTTCGATTCCGGCTCCAGGTACCATGAGTACATTTCAGTAAGTTTAAAAAAGGTCTGTAAGCCCAGTGTTTATAGGCCTTTTTTATTGCCTTCAATCTAATTACGTCCTATGATCCACTAGGAGATACCAACAAATTGATGGTACTTCTGTTGGTATTTTTCCACTCAGCTGTTTTTCAAATAAAAAGTACCAACAAGTTTAAACTGCAACCCTAGGGGAACAAGTGAAACTATCTGATGCTAAAGTAAAAGGGGCAAAAATTCCAATCGGAAAAACACAGATTCGATTGTCAGATGGTGGAGGCCTTTATTTGCAGGTAACAGCAAAAGGCAAATACTGGCGAATGAATTATCGCTTCGGCCTTAAACAAAAGACATTATCCCTCGGTGTTTACCCTCAAGTATCCTTGAAAGAAGTACGGGCAAAGCGTGAAGCTGCAAAGAAATTACTTGAGCAGAATATTGACCCTAGCCAAAAGAAACAAGCTGATAAGCGTGACGCTGTCGCCGCAAGCCAAGCCGTAACCTTCGAGGCTATTGCAAACGAATGGTTTGCCAAGTATTCAGTTAAATGGACTAAAACAACTATCGTTAATACACAAGCTCGGTTTACCAAGCATATTTTCCCTTGGATAGGCTCTTTGCCTATTGCTGATATTGAAGCTCGGGATGTATTAAAATTGGTTCAACGTGCTGAAAGCCGTGGAACAATTGAAACAGCTTACCGCTTAAAAGCACTCTGTAGCCGTGTTTTCAGATATGGTATCGCAACAGGAAAAATCAAACATGACCCCACGATAGGCTTACAGGGAGCATTGGCCCCCCTCGTGGTTCAACATAGGGCAACCATTACAGAACCAAGTGCCGTTGGTGGATTGCTTCGGGCAATACAAGAATTTGAAGGTACCTTCGTTGTGCAGTGTGCTATGAAAATTACGCCTTATGTATTTGTACGTCCTGGTGAGCTTCGTCATGCTGAGTGGTCAGAAATTGATTTAGAGGCTGCTGAATGGCGTATCCCTGCTGAAAAAATGAAAATGAAGGTAATCCACCTTGTTCCCCTTTCCACCCAAGTCATTGCCATATTAGAAGAGTTAAAGCCCTACACTGGAACGGGCAAATATCTATTCCCCTCTATCCGTAACCTCTCACGGCCAATGAGTGAGAACACTATCAACGCCTCCCTTCGCCGCCTTGGGTACGATAAATCTGAGATTTGCGCCCATGGCTTTCGTGCAATGGCGAGTACCATGTTACATGAAAAAGATTGGCCCTCTGATGTTATTGAGCGCCAATTGGCCCATAAGGAAGGTAATTCTATAAAAGGAGCCTACAACCACGCTAGACACATGCCCAAACGAATAAAAATGATGCAATGGTGGGCTGATTATTTGGATCGTCTTCGGGGTGGGGCTAAAGTCATACCCATTAATTCAGTAAATGGGTATTAGAGGTGGCGTCCACTGACGCTTGAGCCTCAATAGCTTGATATTATTTATAAAGATTTAATAAAAACTTTACGTGTACTACCAAAAAAATAAGTCACCAGCTATTTTAAATCCATTGTTGACTGTATTTTAGATACAAAAGTAAAAATTACACTAGCGTTTTTTCAGTGCTAGGAAAACTCTACAGACGGTTTAAGCTATATCCACTCCAAGTAGAAATAGTTTCCGCTAGGAATCTTTGCTTTTTAATAAAAAAGGAAATGCGTTAGTTGCAAATTGATATTGTCTACTTTGACTCAGTTTCCAGACCCCAGCATCCAAAAGAAAATGAGTCATTATGACTCCTAAATAACAACCAAATATCAGCTTCCCAAAGGAACCCCAAATTCTTTGATCTCCAAGCATTGTAATAATGCCACCACCGATGCAAACCCAGATTATGTATTTAGAGAAGCGGTTATGAGACTGTTCTTTTGGGCCAACATCAACTACATAGTGCATAAAAACTAAATACTGGATTCCGTGAGCTAAAGCATAGCTTGATACGGCTGCAATCGGGTTGTTAAACAAAATAGCAGGAAGAAAAAAGAGGCTGCTCATTAAAAAGAAGATAAAGCGTATGAGTTTATTTTTTAAAGTCACTTCGCTGGAGCTTTTTAGAGGATCAAAGATTTGAAAAAAGACAATGAAGATCAAAATCCCAACAACCTTAAAGACTACAAAAGAGCTTTGGTAAAGAGCCTCAGCATAAGGCTCTAAAATAGTATTTGTCGATAGTTTATAATGAGAAGTGAGGGCTAGAATTCCAGCACCTACACTCAATTGCATTGCTAATTGCTCAAAATAGCTCAAAGGTTTGGTTTTTGTTGCAATACCCACGAAGGTCATGACTCCAAAGTTTTGTCTCTGGTAGTGGTATGTCTGCCAGAGAAAATAGCTTAACAATGTAGTCGCTTGAACTTGTGGATTTCCAAACTGAAAGAGTAACCCTGTTGCAAGAATAATAACTACGGGGGCAATGAAATAGCGAATTGGGTGGCCTTTAAAAACCTCTTTGAATTCTGGCCTGTTGTAAAAATACCCTGAAGCCGCAACATGAACAGCCCCACCAAAAAAGGTAATTACCCCGATAACCTGAGTAATGGATAAGGAGTTTAGGGTTTCGTTTTTAACCGCCAAGAGAGGCAATAAAACCATTGGAAGCATTGTGGAAAAAAAGATTAATTTTAAAAAAAGATTCTTTTCTAGTGCGTCACTTGATAAATTTGAGGTTTGCATTTGGCTCATTTTTAGTTTTGGGTAGTAGGTTCAATGTTTTGCAGAAGTAAGCTATGAATTCCAATTCCCAATGTTCTTGAATCTGTTCCATTTCCTAATTCTTGCGGAGAAATAGGTTTGGGAA
>JASJGK010000246.1:0-6120 GCA_033791585.1 SAR324 cluster bacterium
CTTTAAACTGGTTCATCCCTGCATTGGTGAATAATATAGTCGGGTCATTTACAGGGACCAAAGATGAACTTCTTACCTGCGCATGGTTCTTTGATTTAAAGAATTCGATGAATGCTTCTCTGATCTCGTTTCCAGTCATTTTGCTTAAATTTGTGTTAAATTGTCTCGTTCCTACTTGCCTTGGTGATTGGCAATGGCCTAGAGTGATGAGTAACAAAATCATTGAATTTCATCCACTAAAAACGCCCATGCAGACACCAAAATCAACAATCTTTTTAGATCGAGACGGTTGTATCATTGAAGATACCCATTATTTAAGCCAACTCTCAGAAATCAAACCCTTTGCAGGTGTGAATGAAGTGCTCTTAAAGGCAAAAAAAGCGGGGTATTTGCTGGTGATGCTTACAAACCAGTCAGGTGTGGCCAAGGGAATTTTTGATGAGGATTTTGTGAAGACTGCTAATAGCCACTTAAACAAAATGTTGGGCGGGGTTTTGGACGGGATCTATTACTGCCCTCATCGGCCAGATGGCAATGCCCCCTACAACATTCACTGTGACTGCCGTAAACCAAAAACAGGGATGGCCGAACAGGCCTTTAAAGACTTGAACCTTAAAAAAGAGGGCAGTTGGATGATTGGTGATAAGATGGCAGATGTTAAATTAGGTCAGGATTTTGGGATTCAGTCTGGTTTAGTCATGACAGGCCATGGAGAAGAGGAAAAAGCAAAAGTCTTGGCGCAATATCCACAAACCCCTGTATTTTCTGGATTAGTGGCTGCTATAGAAGAAATTTTAAAAAAGAATTAGCCCCCTGAGTTGCTTAAAAATATATAAATCAGTATAATTAATTTTTTATTTAACAATTACGGACAATTCATTATGGCTTCTGATTTAACAGCAACTATCCAAACATCCCAAGGCGACATCAAACTGACTCTCTTTGCTTCGAAAACGCCTGTTACCGTGGCAAACTTTGTGAACTTAGCACAACGTGGCTACTATGATGACTTGATTTTTCACAGAGTGATCGCAGATTTTATGATCCAAGGTGGTTGCCCTGATGGACGTGGTACAGGTGGCCCAGGTTACAACTTTGCAGATGAATTTGACGCTGAACTAAAGCACACTAAAGCTGGAATCTTGAGCATGGCCAACGCAGGGCCAGGTACAAACGGAAGTCAGTTTTTTATCACTCACGGAGCAACTCCTTGGTTAGACGGAAAACACAGTATTTTTGGCGAATGCCAAAAGGGTGATGATGTGAAGATTGTGAATGTGATCAAGCAAGGCGATACCATCAAGAGTATTGTGATTGAAGGTGATGTGGATACTTTATTAGCAGAGCAAAAAGACCAAATTGCTGAGTGGAACGGTGTTTTAGGGTAGCCTCTAAAAATTATTAAAATGAAAGCCTAGAACATCACTGTTCTAGGCTTTTTTTTTGCCATTTACTGCCCTAAAAAACCTTTTTAGCACAATCTAGTAGCCACTTTATATTTAACAAGGGATAATTAAACCTATTTAGAATAAATAAATATTTGAAGTTATAAACAAGGACCGAATGAACCAACCAACCACCTTTGCCAATGATCTTTTTGCGGCGAAGCTTGACGAGCACTCTTTGGATATCAAAAGAACTGCTACCCAGACCCTGCAAGTAAACCTCGGTCGTTTGTGCAACCAAACCTGCAACCACTGCCACCAAGGTGCTGGGCCAGCTAGAAAAGAGGTGATGGAAAAGGTCACCATGTTGGAAATTTTGACCCTCTTAGATAAAACACCAAGGATTACCACAGTCGATTTAACAGGCGGTGCGCCTGAAATGAATCCTCATTTTCGTTTTTTTGTTGGGGCCTTGAAAGAGCGGAATTTAAGTATTATCAACCGCTGCAATCTCACAGTTTTATTTGAAAAAGGCCAGGAGACAACGGCTCAATTTTTTGCAGACATGGGTTTGCGGATTGTGGCCTCCATGCCTTGTTATAGCCAAAAAAACGTGGACCAACAGAGAGGAGACGGGGTCTATGCCAGTAGTATTAAGGGCCTTAAATTGCTAAATTCATTGGGCTATGGCGATAAATTAACCTTGGATCTAGTTTATAATCCTGGTGGCGCATTTTTGCCCGGTGACCAAGCTGGTTTAGAGGCTGACTATAAAAAACGTCTTTTCGAAGATCATACTGTTACCTTTTCCAGCCTTTTAACGATCACCAATATGCCCATTCGCCGCTTCAGTGGTTTTTTAAAGAGTGACCATCACTTCGACGAGTATTTGGATTTGTTAAACACCAATTTCAACCCAACGGCTGCCCTCGGTATTATGTGCCGTGACATGGTTTCGGTTGATTACAGAGGTAGAGTCTACGATTGTGATTTTAATCAGGCTATGGATTTTGGAAATAAAGAGAAGGATTTAAAAGACCTTACAAACTTTGAAATGGCTGGCGATGCAATTGCCTTTGGTGAGCATTGTTTTGGTTGTACTGCAGGCTCTGGTAGCTCATGCGGTGGTGCTTTAGCTGGAGAAAAGTAAATGAAATTTTTATTTTTAGCTCTTGCAACTTTACTGATTAGCCAGACTCTTCTGGCCTTTGATCATAGCCACGCCAAGTTTGCAGAAATCTTGAGCGCTTCAGTGGTTAAAAAAGGACCCCTGTCCCAAGTAAATTACGAATGGTTTAAACAAAACCCCAAAAAGTTAGAAGCATACTTAAAGGATTTAGAAGCTGTTAAGTTAGGGCATATCCAGAAGTGGAGTAAAGACCAAAAAATTGCCTTTTTTATCAATGCCTACAACGCCTATACTATTAAGTTGGTGATGAGTGAGTATCCTGTTGATTCTATTAAAGACATAGGTGGCTTTTTTGCCAGTCCTTGGAAAATGGGATTTTTTAATCTTATAGATAAGGTCCACAGTTTAGACCAGATTGAACATGAGTATTTGAGATTCAAATACAAAGAGCCGAGAATTCATTTTGCTATTGTTTGTGCCTCTATTAGTTGCCCTGGCTTATCTGATAAACCCTATTTGGCAGCCTTCTTAGATGACCAATTGAATGCCGCTAAGATTGAATTTTTAAAAGATACCAGTCGCAATAGATACGATGCAAAAACCAAGACCTTATACCTGTCTAAGATCTTTGATTGGTTTGCCGTTGATTTTGTCAAGGCCGCTGGGCCAATTAAGGCCTATGTAGCTGACAGTATTGGTACTAGTCCAGAGGAGTCGAGAGAGATTCTCAGTGCCCAAGTGAAAATAGAATATTTGGATTATGACTGGTCTTTGAACAAGGTGAAGTAGGTTTTAAAAAGGCCCAAGGATTATTACCTAGAGTGTGAAGTCTACTTTTAACTTCACATTTATATAAAGCTATACAATTAAAACAAGCGGAGAAAAATGAGCTACGCCAAGGGTGAACACAAACGGAGCGCTAAAGAAAAGGCCTTTTTGGTTTTTTATATGCCCGCTGTTTTATTGGGTTACATGACCTACAAATGCCATGTACTGATGGTGGATTGGGGTTGGTTCAATGATGTTCGAAGTTTTTATTTTCTAGAAAAACACCCTGCCTTTTGGTATGGCCTTGGCTATACGGCTTTGGTTTGTTTCATTGCGGCCAAGGTGGTGATTCAAAATCGAGCACCCTACAAAAAGGGAAAAAATCCAGCTCTCTCTTCTTACCAACGGGGAAAGTTCGCCAGTATCTTTTTTGTCCAGTTGATCTTTTTCTT
The DNA here is from genome assembly GCA_033791585.1 of SAR324 cluster bacterium. GTDB lineage: Bacteria > SAR324 > SAR324 > XYD2-FULL-50-16 > XYD2-FULL-50-16 > JASJGK01. The sequence continues at coordinate 3,735 of JASJGK010000246.1, forward strand.
TTTGCTCCCCTTTGTGATTGTTCCTTTATTTAAGAACCAAGACTTATTTTATGATACTGTTTATCCCACTAATCTAGAGGCCTATGTCTACGTTTCCAAAGCCTTTCGTTCTTGGGGTGGGATGTTTTATGTTTTTGGTTTAGTTCCTCTTTCTGTGTGGTTTTTTGGCAAGCGTTATTGTTCTTGGTTTTGTGCCTGTGGTAACTTGGCTGAAACAGTGGGGGTTACAGTCTGGGGTAAAAATTGGGTTAAGTATAAAACACCGACAGGGCTGCTTGCTAATAAAATGCAGCATTTACAAACGCTGCTTTTGGTTTTTGGGCTAAGTTATGGTTTAGTGATCTTTGTGGATATGCTTAAACTCTTTACTGCGCCTACTCTGCTCTACGCTGGGAAGATGTATCAGGATGTCATCGTGGATTTGATATTTGGCGCTTTGATCGGCGTTGGTGCTTACCCTTTTATGGGCACACGAATCTGGTGTCGTTACGGGTGCCCCTTAGCCAAAGGGATGGAGTTTTTTGGACGCTTTGGCGGCTCTAAGTTCCAAGTTGTTGCAAATGAAGATTGCAAAGGCTTGAATTTATGTTCTCAAGTATGCCCAATGGGCATTGATGTTGCGAGTTTTGCCCATAAGGATAAAACCCCTATTCTTGGCTCTTTCGGCTTAGAGCAGACATTATGCATTGGCTGTGGCGGCTGTATTGATATCTGCCCCAAAGAGGCACTCTCTTTTGTATCTAAATAACGAATAGTTAAAAAAATTCTAGATTTTTGGTTTTTATAATTTTTTCATAAAATAGAATTAAGATTCTTTTAGTTTATTTGAATTTTTGTTTTGATTCGGTAAAAGCCTTTTAAAAAATAGTATCTCAAGAGCGAACCTTAGACCCTTAAAGGAAATTTAAAATAATGGAAATTATAGAAGTCTTTACTTTGTATAATATTTTTTAGTAGATATTTCCCCTCTTTTGATCTTTGTGCTTTGCCCCTAGTTTGTATCTAGTTAACGAAGCGAATGATATTTAACTTTTGTTTAGGGACTTTTATATTGCTCAATCCCTTAGAAGCGTTTAAGTTTTAAGGGTCTGTCAATCAAACGCATAAGGACCATGAAACATATAATCGAATCCCAACAGTTTACTTTAGATTTTTTAAATCAAGTATACCAACTCTCTGATGAAATGCGCAACGATGCTAGCCCCTACCAGTTAAATGGCAAAATTCTAGCTACTTTATTTTTTGAACCTTCCACAAGGACACGCCTTTCCTTTGAATCTGCCATGCACAAGTTAGGCGGAAGTGTAATTTCCACAGAAAAGGCAGAAGAGTTTTCTAGTCACTCCAAAGGGGAAAGTCTAGAAGATTCCATTAAGGTTTTGTCTCGATATGCTGATGTGATAGCTTTGCGCCATTTCGAAATTGGCAGTGCTAAGCGGGCAGCAAGGGTGAGCAGTGTTCCTTTGATCAATGCGGGGGATGGCGCAGGCCAACACCCAAGCCAATCTTTGCTTGATCTTTATACCATCAAAAGAAAATTTGGTCAGATTGACGAGCTTACCATTTGTATGGTTGGAGATTTGCTTTATGGGCGGACCGTTAGAAGTTTATGCTATTTATTAGGTCGTTTTTACAAAGTTAAGCTGCTTTTTGTGGCACCCCAAATTTGCCGCATGGGGGCCGATATCAAACAATTCTTAGATGAACAGAAGGTGCATTGGGAAGAAATTGAAGATTTTGAAGAAGCCTTAAAACAATCTGATTGTATCTACATGACCCGTATCCAAAAGGAACGATTTTTAGACATGGGCCGTTATGAGTCGGCTTGTAATCTTTTTAAAATCGACGCTCAAAAATTAGATATACTAAAAAAAGATGCTATTGTAATGCATCCCCTCCCAAGACTAGAAGAAATTGCCGTTGAAGTGGATGACGACCCTAGAATGCACTTTTTCGAACAGGCAGCCAATGGTGTTTGGGTTAGAATGTCTATTATTTCTATGCTTTTGAATCCTGATTTAGCGTTAGGGGAAAAGGTTGGAGACCTTTTTTAGAATAAAAAGAGATAAAAACTAAAAATTCGCCTTAAAAGGGCATACAGCTTGTATTCTGGAGGGAGTCTTGTTTGAAAGTCAAAAAGACATAAAGGAACTCCAAAGTTTAATGACAGGAATCGCCTCTGGGGAGATATCTAGAAATAAAAACTTTGATTCCTTAAAAAAAAAGAGGGAATACAGCTGCTTCAAAAGAGCAAAGCTTCTCATATCAGTTTTGGAAGATCTTAAAGTCACACAAGAAACCCAAGGCTGTAAAATTGAGGTGTTGAGAGACAAAGAGCATTTTTTATTAGCGCTATATAACCCAAAATTGAAATATAATCGCAAGG
>JASJGK010000247.1:0-40009 GCA_033791585.1 SAR324 cluster bacterium
CAGTGGCACCAGTCAGTAATACAGATTTTTTAGTCAATTTGCCCTTCCAAAGTTAATGGGTAGATTTCCAAGTGATTTTTTTATTAAAATTGTAATTCCAAATCATAGCAAGAAGAATACCTATAAAACTGCTTACGACAATATGCAGCCCAAATTGTTCTTTCACAGTTAAGGCCACCGAAATATTAATACCGCCGCCAATCAAATTGATCATATGAAATTTAACATAGCCCCAAAAGATAGCGCTGCCCCTTAGGCGAATTTTATTAAAGGTCCAAAGGTTGTGAAGCACAAAATTTGTAGCCATGGATATTTCAATAGCGATCACCAAAGCCAATTGGTCGCCGAGGTTTAACATTTTTGCAATTTGCAATGTACCTAGATTCACAATAACCCCTGAACCTGCGACAATACAGTAGAGCAGAAAACTGAAGGGTAAAAATTTACCCAATGTGGACCGGTAACTTTCTTCTAGATAAACCCGTTTTTTATTGGGCCTTGCCAGCTCACCTTGTAAGGTCACCCTTGTCGTAGCTCGACCTGACAAAGCAAAATTTAGGGAAAAGCACTCATTTTCAATAGCATCCCTAAGGAGCTGGCTATCTTTACTTGGCAACGAAATACCGGCATCAAGAGCAATTTTTTTGCCCGTCAATTGTTCAGTAATTTTCCTAAAAAAAGCAAAGTTTTTTATCTTCGGCTGGTAAAGGTTCAGGCCGAGAGGCTGATTTTGCAGGTAACTTTGCAGAATTTCATCCCAAAGCTCGGGTGCAGCCGGTGGCAATACTAAAAAATTTGCACCTCTTGCTGATTGCAAGGCTTCCGTCGCTAAAGCTTGGATATCTTGGTCTGGGTCAACTTTCAAAATGAAGAAAGCATGCTCTTGTCCCAATTCTATTAACCGCTGAGTTGCTACTGAGCTAAAACAAATGATCTCAAAACTTTGCTCAAGATCCAGGCTCTCTAAAAATTCCCCACAAAATTCAAGGTTACTAACTGAATCTATAGGCAAGAGAATAGATAAAGTCACCCCAGAGTTTTGATTTTGAATTTCTTGTTGCATGCTCAAGAAATTAGTAAAAATAAGCCAAATTGTCTAGAACTATAACTTACTTTACTAGTTTGAAATTACTTTACTGTAATCCCCTAAAAAGGCTTTGGCTAAAAAGCCGTTGATATTGTAACTTATTAGTAACAAAGAACCGCGCCAAAAGAGCCGCTCCCTTTGGAAACATTAGCCTTCTAGAAACATAAAACTCCTCTTATTTACTCAAAATAAAATTATGAAATATTTAAGGTTCGACCTGCAGTTTAGTTGGCCTTTTGAGGGAACAGCAAACTTGACGAGTCTAGGAAAAATAACTATCTATAGTGATCAGCTTTTCCCAATATATTTGCACTAAATATACGATGCCAACAAGAGAATTTAATAAAAATTATTACCTATTTTTGGTTTTTGGCATTTTGCTTGGCTTTATATTTGTCGCTTTGTGCTACCATAGCTACTTTTTTGATAGAGGGTGGCCTTATTCACACTTCTTGTTTCGCACAAGCGACCAGTTTATGGACCTCATAAACCCAATAACTAGTGCAAGGAAATTCGATCCTTATATAGGTGGCAAGATGGGCACCATGCCCTATTTCCCAATTGCATATCTATTTGGAGGCTTTTACGCTAAATTGCCTCAGTTTTTATGGGTCCCTGCCCTTTTTCTTGCTATTACTACAGCAAATCTTTTTCTGTTTAAGAACAACCTAACTTCTACTGGTAAACATCAAAGGACCAAGTTCTTTTATGTAAGTTTATTATTTATTTTATTTTTTAACTACCCAGTAATATTTGCTCTGGATAGAGGGAACTTAGAAGTCTTTATTTTTTGTGGTTTTGTTACCGCCTACTTGAATTTTAGCAAGCGCCCGTTAATCGCAGATTTAAGTTTAGCAGCAGTAATTGCAGCAAAACTATACCCAGGTCTATTTTTGCTCTTTTACTTAAAGAAACAAAAATATAAAAGAATCGTCGTTGTTATCGGGGCTGTGGTGTTCTTTGAGTTGATTTCCCTGCACATTTTTAAAGGGCCTATAGTTAAAAATTTCACCTATCAACTTGAGCATCAAACAGCTTTCCATCATAATTTTAACAAAGGCCCTCGTGGCGTTCAGTTTGCTCACTCTCTTTTTGGCGCTGCCAAAACCATTGCCTTTATTCAAAAATCAAAAATGGACCTTAATTCCATGATGACAGGCTATACTATCTTTGCTTTAGCCACGGCGGCTATCTTTACGATTATTTTGTTAAGATATCCCTTTGAGGATTGGCAGATTTTATTGCTCATTTTTTGTTTAATGTCTTTGCTACCCTTTATTTCGTACGATTATAAACTTCTCCATTTTCTCTTGCCTCTTTCTGTATTTCTAAGGGATGCAAAGGAACGCAACGGCTATAACCTATTATTCGCGATCAACTTTGCCTGTATTTTAGCCCCTCTTGGCTACACCTTAAAATGGATTGAACCCAGTTTACGTAGCACTCATCATATATCTACTCTGATCACCCCAGTAAATATGCTAATGATGCTTAGCTTGATTGTTTTAGAAGTAATAAAAAAGAAACAACGCCAAAATCAAAAATCCCCAGAAACCCTTCAAGTCTAGATGATACTTTGCATCAGACCTAGACAAATACCCATCGCTCAATAATTAAGCGAATTAAACATTGAGAAAAATGCTATGACCTTTCTATATTCGTTGTAGCTTTTTCAAGAAATTAAAAAATGAGATTTATCTAAAATGCTTCAATATCTGCGTGCAAAAAAACAAAGGCTCCCTTTTTACCTGGCACTAGCCTGCTTAGGCATGAATATTTTATTTTTACTATCCTATCTGTTTCACCCTATTGTGACTTCGGATGCTGTCATAAGGGTAATTTTGGCAAATGAAATGTTTGAAACAGGCCAATATTTCCCCAGGGATTGGCATTATATAAATTCAGATCTTATTGTACTTGCTGGCCACACTTATAGCCTTCCATTTTTATTCTTTTTGCCTCCAGGCATTTTAGTTTACTCTCTTTCAGGGCTCGTATCGGCAAGTTTATTTATTGGGGGTCTTTGGCTGGTATTGGGCATTCTAGAAACTAGTATTAACAGGAAAATACTTATTATTGCCTCAGTGACTGGGGGAATTAGTCACTACTTTAACTGGCAAGTGTTTGGGGATGGTTTTTATGGTCTCATTACATATTTAGCTTTTTTCGCTCTGTTTTTTTGTTGGCAATTTATTGTCACTACAGGAAGAAAACGGGTCTACTATGGTTTAGCTTTTTCAGTAATCTTGGCTATTACTATGTGGGCAAATCCATTCCGAGGTTTTATCTACTTTGTCTTTCCTCTTGCTGTTACGTCATTGCATCATTATTTAAGAACCCATTTACAAAGTAAACTTAGAGAACTTTTTATAGCTATATTGCCCTTTTTAGGTTTTTTGATAGTCGGGTCACTCTTGGGTGCCCTCTTACATTCTTATACTCTAACAATAACGAATGTTACGCGCGGGGCTACCGGAGCAGGTTGGAGCCCTACCTCTATAATGGTTCCTGTAATGCAAATTTTATTTCAAGGAATCTTAGAAATACTGGGAGGGGTGCCGAGCACGAGCGGCGCGGTAGCTAGCCCGATGGGGGTATATCAGGCTCTACGCCTTTTTGTAGCTTTAGCCTTGTTCGTAGTAGTCCCAAAAACTTTGGCTTCTATATTTTCAAAAGGAAAGGAATCTCAAATTTTTATAGCTACCTTTGCCTTTATTTCGTTTACCTCCATCTGCTTTATCTTAGCCGCAACAAACGTCCATGGAACACCAAGATACCTTGTCCCGCCAATCATTTTTCTCCTCATTGTGGCATTAACCGCAAAGTACAACTTCCAAAAAATGCCCATAGCTTATCTGATTCAAGTAGCTGTGTTTTTTGCCTTAATCTCAGGCTCCCTGCCGATAAAAGCACAAATTAATGCCAACGATGGGAATTCTGTAACCAAAAAAAACACGCAGATATTAAATTTTCTAGAAAAAAATAATTTGAAATACGGTTACTCAACCTACTGGCATGCAGGTGTAAATTCAGTACTCAGTGATGGCGAGACTTTGGTTCGCCAAGTCGCAATTAGTCGGGGCATCCCCATGCCTCACCTTACCTTTTCTTCCAGTCGGTGGTATGAAGCCAGTGCCTATCAAGGGAAAACTTTTTTAATGCTAAATCCAGCTGAAGCTAAAAGTATTAGCTGGGGAGTATTGGACCGCCTTTTTGGGGTAAAACCTTCTCAAATATTGACCTACAGAGGGTGGCAGTTTTTTGTTTTTGACTATAATATAGCAAGCAAAATGCCTGGCTGGGATCATCCTGGGCAAACATTTTATGCAAAAGATTTCTCTTCTAACCGCCATATTAGTTTTGTAGTACAACCTGCCTATGGACCTGCACTAATTAGTAAGAACAAAAAACCAGGATCAATGTCCTTTACCTCAAAAGGTGAATTTCCTCCTGGCGACTACAAAATAGTTTTTGACATTAGGGGCTACAGTGCAAGAATGAAAGGCTTTCGGGTTATAGTCAACAGGCCAACTAAGCAAAAAATCGATTTAAAAAAAGCCCTCATAAATCAAGTCGGAGGGCATATTTTTCAAATTCATATTGAGAAACAAAGTAAGCTTACATTTACAGTAAAGTTTTTTGCTAGATCTAGGTTATCATTTAAAAGTGTGAGCATTGCTCCAATAACTCATATTGAGGCAGGAGTTGCTCTGAACAAACGGGATGAAGGCTCAAATGAAGTTGCGCGAGGATCAGCGCAATCGAGACCCTAAAAGGAGAATTTAACTTTGCCCTCTTTTGATAGAGGTATAGTTTCAACAGGAGTAGGCTTATAAATCAAGGAGAGGTGACTCAATTAGACTAAGCCTAGTTCACCTCTTCTTAGTTTGTGACTTTTTGGATTTACGGGCAGTGGATTTCGCTCTTTTAGGTTTTTTAGGGTTTTTTCGAAAACACTCTGCATCAACTACCACCGTAGTACCATCAGCAACCCCTGTTCTACACTTACCATCGTCCCAGGGAGACCTCTTGCTAGTGACAATGAAGCTTACTTGGTTTAAATTAATGGGCCTATTTAGCAAAATTGACATGCTTTGGCCTCGTGTTGTTCGTAATACGCCTAAAGAAAGCCAAAAATTATTCAAACCCCTTACGCCTAAACCCAGGATGGTTCTCCCTTCCTGAGCAGGGTTTTTTTTCAAAACCTTTTGCCCAAATTGCTCTAACCTATAGTATTTTGCAAAGTTATTTCTATAGGGTTTTGGGGCCCAAGTGATCATGCAAAATCCCACAAATAGAGCAGGGAATAGTATGGGTAAAAGTCGCTCTTTAAAGTATTTGAGCGTTTTATGATCAATCTCAACCCTAAACTTAAAAAATACAGCAGGGAACAAAGCAAGAAATAGGAAAAAAAGGCTATTGACCGCATATTGGTACTTACCCACAGAATACTCTGATCCAAAGTGAAAAAGATGCAAAAAAGTAAACTGAATTATGACTAAAATTGCAATCGTTAATCCCAGCAACCCTATGTATTTAAAAGCCAAATCCTTTTTTTGGTCTTGTGAAGTCCACCAAATCTTCGAGTAATAAATAGCAAGTAAGAATATCACAAGGGCTAAGCCCCCGACACCAAAACTATCTCGCAAATAAGTCATGGATACCCTACCACCTTTACCAGCTACCGCCGTAATAAAAAGAACGTCGGGATTGACTGAGAAAGTAGCTAAGGTAATTAACGGGACTAAAAAAGAAAGCGCAAAGCTACGCCACTCTGGAATGTCAAATTTAAACAATTTCTCAGGTGCAAAATTAATATGATCAAAGCAAACCAATAAAAATAAAAAGCCTAAAATCTGTACTGCTGGCAACAAGTGAAAACTACAAAGGAAGATGCTCAAAGCCCCGAGAAAAAAATAACTAAAGTGCTTAGGAATTTTTTTTTGTTCCCCCGCCATAACCATTAAAATTCCTAACAGAACAAAGGCCTGACCCACAGCCTGAGGAAAAAAGAAATAACGGGTTATTTCATTCCCAAGTAGAAAGGCCCCCAATTTGGCCCGAGCAAAAACCATTAAAATTGCAAAGGTTACTATAAAAAAGAGGTGAAATTTTTGAGGTATGGAAAATAGAAGATAAGCGAGACTGGCCCAAATAACCACTACGGCAAGCAAGGTGGTAATCTGTATCCCTACTAATGGCGAGTCAAAAGGCAAAGAAAAAAACGCTGCAATGGAATGACTAAACTTAGGATAATTTCTCATTCCCGCTAAGTTGGGGCTGAAGGATTCTGGCAATGAGCTATTTTCTGCTATACGCGCAACAAACGTGTAATGCTCGCCAAAATCGCCACTAGAAGCCTTAAGCTGACCAAAATTTTGAATAAAAAAGTAGATTACCAATAATAAAAGAAAAAATAGCGAATTTCTAATAGCCATGTATCTACCTAAGGGGAGGGGAAGTGAAGAAAAGCGGAATAGTAAAAGTTATTTACCATTCCACCAACAAACCAAACTAAGCCGTTACAAACTCAGTAATTTTGGCAGCAATGAAATCTAACATTTCTTCTGTTAAGGCAGGATAGATACCCACCCAAAAGGCGTTATTCATGACTAAATCGGTGTTTGGAAGTTCGCCAACCTTGCGGAACCTCTTACCTGCAAAGTAAGGCTGCCGAGTTAGGTTACCTGCAAATAAAAGCCTAGAGCCGATTTTGTGGCTGTCTAAAAACTTTAACAAATCAACGCGCTTAAATTTTGCGGTTGGCTGGATAGTAATAGGAAATCCAAACCAAGAAGGATCACTCTTTGGAGTGGCTTCAGGCAGAATTAAAAATTCTTCAAGATGCGCAAGTTTTGATTTTAAGTAAGCAAAGTTGCTCTTTCTTTTTGCGGTGAACTCTTCTAGACGGTCCATCTGAGCCAAACCACAAGCAGCCTGCATGTCGCTAATCTTTAAATTGTATCCAACATGAGAATAGGTGTATTTGTGATCGTAACCTTGGGGAAGGTCACCCAGTTGCCAATCAAATCTCTTTTTACATGAATTGTCTTCACCAGGCCCACAGTAGCAGTCACGGCCCCAATCACGGAAGGACTCAATGATGTTTTTTAGTTTTCGATCCTGAGTAAATACAGCTCCACCTTCACCCATGGTGATATGGTGAGCTGGGTAGAAACTTAAAGTGCCAATATGGCCATAGTTGCCCACAAGCTTACCGTCATACTTAGAGCCAAGAGCATCGCAGCAATCTTCAATAACCCAGAGGTCGTGTTTATTTGCGACTTTCATCACAGCATCAATATCAAAGGGATTACCCAAGGTGTGAGCCAGCATAATGGCTTTGGTCTTATCTGTAATCGCAGCTTCAATCAAGCTTGCGTCAATGTTACAGGTCTTAGGGTCGATATCTACAAAGACAGGAGTCAGGTCGTACTGTAAAATGGGGTTTACTGTAGTGGGGAAACCAGCTGCAACAGCAATAACCTCATCACCTGCTTTTAAAGCCTTGTCACCAAGTTTTGGTGAGGTTAAAGCAGCAAAGGCTAACAAATTGGCCGAAGAGCCAGAGTTCACAGTCAGGGCATACTTCACACCTAAAAACTCAGTCAGTCTTTTTTCAAAAGCAGCGTTAAAGCGGCCTGTAGTCAACCATCCATCTAAGGAGGCATCCACCATATTTTTTAATTCAGCAGCACCTAATACCTTTCCTGAAGGGGGTACAATAGAGCTGCCTGCCTCAAAGGCTTTTGGTTGGTATACTTGCTCGGCATATTGGTCAACCAAGCTTGCTATTTGTAGTCTTATCTCATCAGGGGTCATGTCTTTTCTTCCTTTAAGTTTTTCAGTGAATTTTGGTATTCTGTAATTTGCTCGAGGCTAAAGGCTCGCATATCGCTTCCAGCTTGGTAGGCTTTGTACCAAGTGGTTATTTTTTCCAAAGTATCAAAAAGACTCCAGCGAGGGTGCCAATTTAATTTCATACGGGCTTTAGAGGTATCCAATTTTAAATAATGGGCTTCGTGAGGCTGGGGTTCTTTATCTAATTCCCAGCTTGCGCCGTCACCCCAAAGCTGGATCATTCTTTCAACAATCCACTCCACAGGCTTGGCATCGTCATCAACAGGTCCAAAGTTCCAACCTTCAGCGTAGTCCACACCCTTTTCATATAACTCTTGGGCCAAAAACAAATAGCCGCTCAAAGGCTCTAGCACATGTTGCCAAGGGCGAATTGCCTTGGGGCTTCGAATCACAACTGATTTCCCGTCCATGATCGAATTGACAAAATCAGGTATCAGCCTATCTAGCGCCCAATCACCACCACCAATCACATTACCAGCACGGCCAGAAGCTAAAGCTAGGCCATGAGTTGCGTAGTCATTGGGGTTAAAAAAGGAGTTTCTGTAAGAGCTGGTGACCAATTCAGCACAGCCCTTGGAGTTGCTATAGGGGTCGTAACCACCCATGGCTTCATTTTCTCGGTAACCCCAGATCCATTCCTTATTGTCGTAACACTTATCGCTTGTAACATTCACAAAGGCTTTAACTCCACCTGTCTGGCGGGTCGCCTCAAGAATATTGACTGAGCCCATTACATTTACTTCATAGGTTTCAACAGGATTATCGTAAGAGTAACGAACTAAGGCTTGGGCAGCCATGTGAATAACAATTTCAGGCTTAGCTTTTGCCATCAAAGACTTGATCAATTCTAGGTCACGGATGTCACCAATGTGAGAATCCATGCCCTGAGCCACGTCGGCAACTTCAAATAAACTGGGGCTGGAAGGGGGGTCTAGTGCTAGACCAGTAACAACCGCACCCATAGACTGAAGCCAAAGAGAAATCCAAGAACCTTTAAATCCTGTGTGGCCAGTAAGAAAAACTCTTTTGCCTGACCAGAAATCAGCACTTACCATTTTTTCCAAGGAGCTTTGCCTTCATCCCACAGGGATTCAAGGTATTGTTTGTCTCGCAAGGTATCCATTGGTTGCCAGAAGCCATGATGCTTAAATGCAGAAAGTTGACCTTCGTTAGCTAAACGTTCCATTGGCCCTGCTTCCCAAGTGGTAGTATCATCAGTAATATAGTCAATGACCTTAGGAGAAAGTACAAAAAACCCACCATTGATCCAATTTTCATCACCTTTAGGTTTCTCTTGGAAACTAGATACCAAGTTATCGTTAAATTTAATCACACCAAAACGCCCAGGAGGCTGAGTTGCCGTTAAGGTGGCAAGGGTTCCTTGGGACTTATGAAAGGCAATCAAAGCTGTAATATCTACATCTGAGACACCGTCACCATAGGTAAAGCAAAATTGTTCATCTTCTTCTAAATAATCTTTAACTCTCTTTAGTCGCCCGCCAGTTAGAGTGCTGGCCCCAGTATCAATTAAGGTAACTTTCCAAGATTCTGCCGTATTTTGGTGGATCTCCATCTTGTTATTACCCATATCAAAGGTAATATCTGACTGGTGTAAGTAATAATTTGAGAAATATTCTTTGATCAAGTAACCTTTGTACCCCAAACAAACAATGAATTCATTCACCCCATGTAAAGAATAGCTCTTCATAATATGCCAAAGAATTGGTTTTCCACCAATTTCTACCATAGGTTTCGGTCGTGTGCCTGTTTCCTCGGCAAGGCGAGTACCAAGGCCACCAGCTAAGATTACTGCTTTCATATAGGTTTTTTTGTGAATAAAGTTTTAATTTCCGTGGGCGAAAAAACCACTGCCAAATCTTAGAAGGTTTTCCCCTCTGCAGGGCAGTCCGGTTCTCGTATAGCCACAATTTTGTTACAATAAACACTTTAATAGAATAGATCAATCTATAAAGGGCAAAGAAACGAATTCAAAGCAGCCTTAGGGGCTTTAAAACTACAGGATTTCGTGAAATTCTAACCAGGCAAAAGCCTAACCCGGGAAACTGCATTTAAATAATGTCTAAATGAGTTAAATAGCTTCAAAATTTAATATTTAGACTCAAAGCGTTTTGACGCTTAACCCAACAAGTTGTTGGCGTAACAGCAGGCACTTTCTGATTTTCAGCTCAAGCAATACAACAAAATTAGGGCCAAAACTATTGCCGTTGCCAAATAGCGAGGCACGGTTTACCCTAAGCCTTTAGCTCAGTTGTAATACCCAATTCTTTTCGAGCTGCACCTAAAATATTTAAACCTTTTTCTGCAAAATGAATTCAGATTTTTTGGAACGTTACAATTTAAGCTACAAAAGGATAGCAGTATATCTGTTAGCCTTCATTTTTGCTTTAGCTTATCTGAAAGGTCACCCTCTTTTTAACTACGTCCCCCAAGGTAGCTCAAGGTGGTCAAAGGCCCCTGCATGGCTGATTCCAGTTGGTGTGTTTTGTTTTTATTTAGGCAAAAACCATCCAAGTATTTTGGCCTTACTCATTTCCATATTTTCTTTTCGCTTAGGCATTCTGCAGTCCCAGCATTCTATAGACCCACACCATTGGGGGCTGTTTTTATCTGAAGCTTTAGACCTATTAAATGGGAAGGTGCCCTTTAAAGAAATCTCCATGTTTTATGGGCTTTTCACACCTGGAGTCTTTGCTTTATCATTTCTGGTTTTTGGAAAAAACCTCTTGTCCTTAGGGATCGTTACCTCCGTTGCCTACTCCACGACCCTGTTTCTCTCTTATAGAATCTGGACCACCTTTTTAACAAAACAAACAGCTGTGGCCCTGACTGTGGTGCTTTTTTTATTGCATCCAAATATCATCTACCCTTGGCCGAATTACCTTGCTTACACCCTGCAACTTTTTGGCATTTGGTTTTTGATTAAAGGTCACCCACAAATTCACGGTATGGCACGAGCCAAGAACCTATTTACGGCGGGCTTCTTTTTTGGGTTCGCTATTTTAGCTCGTGATGGAGTTGTCATAGCCATTTCTGTATCACTGTTTTTAATCGGCCTACTCAACCTAGTATATATTTTTCACAGCCGAAAGTTGTCTCGCAGCGCCATATCTCTCAAGGACCTAGCCGCAGTGTTAAAGCCATATACTATTGTATTAATTGGCTTAGGCTTACCTTTAGCGGTGTTTTTCCTTTACCTTGAAACGAACGATTTACTTGGCTATTGGTACCGCAGTGCCGTGGACGTAAAGCAATTTTTTATTGGTAAAAAAACGAGCGGTTTCATCCTTTCTAGGCTCTTAAAATACTTTTACAGTGCTTTAGACCCTGTATATTCGAGTAGGTATAAGTTTATAGTAGCTTTGATTTTTTACATTAATATTATTTTCTTTTGCCTCATAGCCTTCGGGGCCTTGCTTTATAAACGCATTTCCAAGGCAAACTTAATCCCCTTTGCGGTGGGAACCTTTGCCCTTTGCTCCCTTGCCAACTCCGTTCATTTGCAGGAAATTTTTCGCATGCAAAATGGCCTATCCATAGGTTTAGGGGTTGTTGTTTATTTTCTTGCAGGAAATGCCTTTGCCGATAAAAAGAATTCAACCTTGGCCAAGTATAACTTTGCCACCCTCTTTATTTCCTTTGCCATAGGTGCTCTAATTTTTGGATTTGCCTTTAACAAAAACAAAACCAATTACTTTCCTTTGAAAAAAAGACCCAAAGTGGCTTTCAGAGCGGCAGACCGACAGAGAATCCCATATTTTGCAAAGCAAAAATGGCCAAAGATGCAAACACTCTTTTATACAAGGTATCGTAATAATTTTCGCAATATCCTGAGAGACTGCCACAATCAGGGCATTTACCCAGAGTATTTTTCCAACTTAACAATCGACGCCTTTTTCACGGTTATTTCTCCCTTGCCCAAAATGCACCTCACCCCTTGGCATTCGGAAAAAGCAATCAATTTGATGCTACAGCCGCATTATCCCAAGCTAAAAAAAGAGTTGGAAGAGGCAAATAAAATCATCTGGATTACCGAGTACCGCCTTGAAAAGATGTCAGAAGGTTACATGTTTTTAAAATCAATCCCAACGGTCAGTGGGCGTAGTTTTGCCAAGCGTCAAATACTCTACTTTGCTGGCCCGAAAGAATGCTATGTGGCGCCACCCAAGGCTGCAGAGAAGTAGAAACGTTACGTCAAAACCAAGCTCCAAAAAACTAAAAAAATGGAGCTAGCTTTTGAGTCGCTGGAAGCAAAAATTTTGCAATCACGGGTTTTAAAGCTAAGTCCATTCTAAAAAGTTAAGCGACTATCCTTGTGCATGGAGGTATATCACCCCTTACTTTCGGGCGTAAGCTCGGCCCAATCCATATAGAATCCTAATCTTGTAGGGTGTATGGCTAGAATTTTATCGATTTTTTTGAATAAACACCCTCTATGAATACCCCATAAATTGTTGGGTTTAGCCTAAACTAAGTAAAAAGGGCTTAGGAGAATTTTGCTTAAACTGTAAAAGTTTAAAATAAAAAAGGGATTGGCCTCGGGGAGATCAAACCTCATTTTGACCATTATAAACAAAAAACTGAATACAAGAATAATTGAAGATTAAGGCCACAGCCGAACCGACCGCCAAAGGAATGACAGGAATCAAATTCAACTCTGGAAACTGCAACACAACTAAAACAAATACGCCTAAGTTAATACCAGCACCCATTACTTGGGTGAGGTAGTACATACCAGCTTCTTTCTTTTTACTGTGAGAACTGCCTTCCTTAAAGGTTACAACTCGATTTAGGCCCCAAGTCGCCAATACGGCAAAGGAGAAAGAAATCGCCCTTGAAAGATAAAAATTCCACGCCAAGCCAGTCATTAAGAAAGTCAAAATTGAGGCATCAACGATAAAGCCAACCCCACCAACTGCGGCAAAACGACTAATTCGAATTAGGCGCTTTTTCATTTTTCTTCGGGCTTTGTATAGGTAGGTTTTTTCTCATGGGCCAACAAAAGCAGCTCAAAGCGGTGTTTATTGAAGTGTGATATAGAATCCAACATCACCCCAACCAATAAAACAATAATAGCACAGATTTCAATAGCTGCCGAAAGAACCGCCAAGGGAACATGGTGTATATACTGGTATTTAAACCAATCTTGCAGCACAGGAATAGAGGTTACCAGGCCCAAAATCGCCAAGGTAGAGCCAGCTGTTCCAAAAAATAAAAGGGGCCTGTGGTAGCGAATTATTTGCAATAGGAAAAATAGAACTGCTGTCCCATCCCAAAAGGTGCTCAACTTAGAAAAGCTGTTTTCTGGCCTGTCTTTGTATCTTACGGGAACCTCTACAATGGACAATCTGTGAACCAAAGAATGTAGGGTCAAATCTGTTTCTAATTCAAAGCCTTCGATCAACATGGGGTAAGTTTTTACAAATCTCTTACTAAAGGCACGGTAGCCACTTAAGATATCTGTTAACTTGGCATTAAAAAAGACGTTAATTAGTGCACGCATCAGCTTATTCCCAAAACCATGCAATGGGCGGCTATTTTCCTCGTCATAATCCCCTTGAGAAAGACGATCACCAACTACCATCTCGGCGCTGCCATCTAAAATTGGAGCGATTAATTCTGCAGCCTGCTCGGGAGGATAGGTCATATCAGCGTCAGCCATAAGGTAAACATCTGCATCAATCATGGCAAAGGCCTTTCTTACAGCATTGGCTTTGCCTTGACGACGTTCCACCAGCACACCACCAGCACAGCCGAGTTCCCTTAAAGTCGCATTTGCGAGCGCAGAGGTTTTATCCTTTGAATTGTTGTCTATCACCCAAATTTCAGCATCTGGCATAGCCTGATGAAATCCCTCTATAGTGCCTACAATAGTAATTTCCTCGTTATAAGCCGGAAGTATGACTGCTGTTTTCATAACTTATTCTTTTTGAATTTGGTAGTTGCTCTTGAGCCTAAGAAATTGGTCTATTCAGAGTCTATTTTGTCAATATTTATTGGCCTTAAGCTACAGGTATGGGGCCAATCATGTCAAACTTTACGGCCTGAACCAAGAAAAAATTAAAATCCATAAAATCAGGGGCTTTAAATTAGGAGAGGGCCATTCCCTCCTTTGATTCAATTTCAACTCAAAAAATCCATAAAATCTTTCACTTTATGGCTTTACAGCCCCTTCCAACTGTTTGACAACCTAAGATAAGGCATGGTATTTAAGAGGTTATTTAAAATGATCTTTTGACTCTTATACCTTAAAAGGCAATATGAAAGTAAGCTACTTTGTATTTTTTGTACTTCTCTTTGGACTCTGGGCGACGCCTGCAATGGCCTACATTGATCCCGGTTCCGGAAGTGCAATTATGTCTGGCATTATTGGCTTTTTTGTAGCCCTTGGCCTTGTTATCAAAACTTACTGGTTCAAAATTAAGTCTCTATTCACTGGCGGCGGCGACACTCCAGCAGATACTAAAGCTCCAGAAAAAGATGACGAGCAAAGCTAGCCTTCGCTTATTTAACATTACCCTGCACAGCTTAGCGGCCGCCGAGGCTTGAACTAAAAATAGGTTCAAATGCTAAACTTACAGGGTAAAACGGGGTGCAAGCCCTTTGACCAGAACAGACCCTCTAAGCGCCTAAGTTGTACATGGGGCTTGCAAAGGTTCCTCCTAACATTGAAGTTTTACGGAAAAAACAAATGACTGCAAAAAATATTGAATCAAACAAAAAGTATTGGGACGAATTCTATGCTACAAGCCACAGGCACCTGCCATCTCAATTTTGTGCTTTGATCCTAACGGAAATCAAAGAGGGCACTGTTGTTGTTGAGCTGGGAAGTGGAAACGGTAGAGACTCCCACTTTTTTGCAGACCAAGGCCACACCTCAGTTGCCGTTGATCTATCTGCGCAGGCAATTAAAACCAGTAGTGAGTTTGCAGCTTCTAGAAAAGTAGACCATGCCAATTTTCTGCAAGCGGACTTGACTAGCAAGACTGATTTAGAAGTGGCCTTTAAAACAGCTCGTGACCAAGCTGGAGATAATGAGATTGTCTATTACTCTCGCTTTGTGATGCACACTCTAGACGATGACCAAGAATTGGCCTTTTTAGAAATCTTAGGTGGCTTAATGAAAAGTGGTGAGACGATTTATTTTGAATTCCGCTCCAAAGAAGATGCAGAGCTAGAAAAAATCCACGGGAACCATTTCCGCCGCTATGTTGATACAGACTTATTTAAAAACTACTTAACTGAAAAATTTGGATTTGAAATCAAATATTCTATCACTGGCCAAGGAATGGCAAAATATAAAACAGAAGACCCTGTGGTCAGTCGAGTGTTTGCACAAAAGAAATAATGTTTAAAATCTTCAGGTTCTTTTTTCATATCAAAAACCTCATTTCCTTTTTGCAGGTTCCTAGAGACCAGCGCAGGTTGGTATTTTACTCGGAAGGGAGAAATTATTGGTCTTATTTAGAGGGCCTGATCTTAGAGTTTTTAAAAACTTCAGACACCCCTATTTGTTACATCACCTCAGATGCAAGCGACCCCGCTTTAAGTTTGGTGCACCCAAATTTTAAGACTTTCCGAACAGATGAGGGTTTTATCCGCAATTGGCTTTTCGAAAACTTGGAAGCCGATTTTATGGTTATGACCATGCCCGACTTGCACCAGTACCAAGTGAAGCGTTCTGTTCACCCTGTGCACTATATTTATGTTCAGCATTCTTTGGTCAGCCTGCATATGGTTTATCGACCTGGCGCCTTTGACCATTTTGACACCCTTTTCTGCGCTGGTCCACATCACTTTGCTGAAGCTAGAGCATTAGAAGCCCAGCGACAGACAAAAGAAAAGAACCTGGTAGAGCATGGCTACGGCCGACTAGACTCTATTATCGAAGCTGCAAAAATTTACCCAAAAAAGGCAAAACCAGCAGACGCACCAAAACATGTTTTGCTCGCGCCTTCTTGGGGGCCTACCAGCACAATTGAATCTGGCATTGGCGAAAAGTTAGTAGATCAGCTTTTGGATTTGGGTTGTCAGGTAACTTTGCGGCCACACCCACAAACAATTATTTTCTTCCGCCCCCAAGTTGACTCGATTGTCAAAAAACATAAAGACAATCCTCTGTTTACCTTTGAAGCTAATGTAAGTGGTCAAGATTCCTTGCAAGATTCTGATGTGATGATCAGTGACTGGTCAGGTGCGGCGTTAGACTACGCCTTTGGTTTAAAAAAGCCTGTGCTTTTTGTTGATGTACCTAAAAAGATCAACAACCCAGAGTGGGAAGAAATTGAACATGTGCCCTTTGAGGTTTCGATCAGGGAAAAAATTGGCGCTGTGATCAAAGACGGAGTCATTACCAAAGAGCTCTTAGAAACAGTAAAAATATCTGAGATTGATGAAGGATTTTTCTTTCAAAACTCGAACTCTAAAGGTGCTATCGCACTAAAATCACTCCTTGGAGAAAACCTTGAGCCAACCAGTAAATAAGAACAAGTCGCTTCTTTTAAATTTTTTCTCTTTTCTAGCTCTTTTTTATGTACTCATCGTGGCTTTGCCCGTCACGGTTTTGCTAGTAAATTACAAAGAGATGGAAGTAGGCTTTGCTGATTTAGCTCAACTGGGCTCCAACTTTTTAATGGCCTCCCCCTTTGCCGTTGCTTTAACCTTGTTATTCTTCAAGGTAAAAAGGGCACAGGGCTTTGTAGCAACTCTCATTTGTACAATTTTAATTCTTTCCATTTTTGTCCCCAACCAATCAGGGACTTTAGATGGCGTCAGGGATAGCTCTATTTTTGCTTTTTCTAGCACTTCCTATATTGAATTAGCTAAGTTTATTGGGATTTTTGCACTTTTATTTCTCTTTGGGAAAAAATCCCCCGGGAATTTTAACCTAATTTATTACCTACTTTTAATTGCTTCAGTGGGCCAGCTTTCCTACTTGGGTTTTGAACTATCCAGCCTCGACCAAGCCAAACTTAAAGAGCAGGAAAAACAACAGGTTTTACTGCAACAACGCATCGCATCGGGTGAAATTGGTCAGTTTTCCATGGACCCTAATCTGCTTTCCAATAAAAAAAATGTTATCATCATTGGTTACGATGGATTGCAGGGGGATATCGTTGAAGATGTTCTACAAGAAAACCCTCAGCTGATCGAAAATTTTTCTGGCTTTAAGATTTACCCCAATGCCTCTGGCACGGCACCCAATACAACAAGATCTAATTTTTTGACCACTTTGGGCAAAATCCCCCCCCTCTTGCCTAAGCGAGATGACTGGTTTAGAAAGTACGCTAAAGAAATCCTACCCTACGTGATTTCAAAAGAAGCAGGTTTTGAAGCTACATCTGTTGGGGCAGGGACCAGATGCCACCCCGACCGTAAAAACTTTGAATGTTACCAAGGTGGGATTTTTTTAGCAAAAAACCCAGAATATAAAAGAAAATCGGCGGACCAAAGCATTTATCTATTTTCTTTAATGAGGGTAATTCCCCCCTCTTTTGCGCAATCTATTTACCAAAATGTAAACAAATTAGGACTTCGAGGCAAAACTGATTTTCAAATGTCTGATGAAGACACGGGCAAACACAAGCACGGCCGAGCCCTGTATGAACATATATCCTTTGTTAAATACCTAGAAGTTGTAGATAAGGCCCCAACCTTTGTTTACCATCATTATGTGTTCTCTCATCAACCTTCAACATTTGATGAAAACTGCAAATACCACATGAGCCAAGATGTTGTTCAAGGTTACGCCTCGGCAAAGGCTGAAGTTACCTGCGCGATCAAAGAAATGGGTAGACTCGTTGCCAAATTGAAAAAAATTAAAGGATATGAAAACTCTTTAGTCTTTTTCATTAGCGACCACGGCTACGAAGCCAATATGAATATGAAGCCTGTAACCAAACCTAGCGGGTTTGTTTACAAGGGCAACACCATTAATTACAAAGGTAACGCTTCTATCAGCCGTTATAATCCTGTGCTGTTTTACAAGGATTTTGGCGCAACAGGAAAAGCTGAAATCTTGCCTCACGGCGTTTCACTCTTAGATATTTACGCTACTGTTTGCGATCGTATAAAAATGAATTGTGACCGGTTAAATCTTGATGGAGTTAGCTTGGAGCAGTCAGCAAAAGAGCGAACAAGGAAGTTTATCCTTTACCAAGGGGAAAAGGGGCTACCCTCAGAGTACTTTAGAAGCATGACTAGCTTTAGTATTCAAACTTTCAAAGGGAATGTAAGAGAAGAATTACAGGCTCTTTTTGAAAAAACCCATAGTGGTGAATCTGTAGATGCATTTAGAGCATCTAAAGTCATTACCTGTCGTGAAAGCATCTTTTTTGGTGTTAGAAATAGGAGAACAAAACAAAATGTTACCTTTAGCGGCTTGAATCGTGCGCAACCTTGGGGCAGAACGGCTAAGACAAAAGAAGTAAAAGTTTATTTTAAGTTTGAATCTGACAACTGTAATGCAAAAGAACTCAATATTTACCTTAAGGGGAGTGCTAATCCAAAGGCCGCTGCCCAAA
Source organism: SAR324 cluster bacterium (assembly GCA_033791585.1). Classification (GTDB taxonomy): domain Bacteria; phylum SAR324; class SAR324; order XYD2-FULL-50-16; family XYD2-FULL-50-16; genus JASJGK01. The sequence continues at coordinate 18,490 of JASJGK010000247.1, forward strand.
AAATACAGATATTGATTAATGGCTCTCCCGTCAGTAAAATCACGTTAAAAGGGGGGAAAAAACGCCCCAGAAAATTCAAAGTTCCCTTTGACCCTGCCTTAATAAGGCCAGGTCAAGCGACAGAGCTTACTTTTCAAATTGAGAATCTTAAGGGCCCTAAAGTTGGCTTTAGGACACTTAAATTCCGCTAAATACCATTAGGCTGCTATGATTCGTGCTATTTTTATTTCCTTGGCTCTTTTACTCCCTTTCGGTTTGTTGGCAGAAGAAAAGGCTGCCTTTGGCTCAAAATACATTGCACAACTGCAATCAAATCCAAGCAAGTTCATCGCATCGGAAATCCAGGAACCCTTTAATTTCTTTGGGATGGCTATCTACTTAAACAATATTGGTCTATTTGTCTTTGATTCCAAGACCGACCAACTAATACCCTTAGAAGAAGAGGCTACCTTGAGCCAAGGCCAGTGGTTCGTTGCCGTTGGTCGCTTTAAAGTGATGCTGGTAAAAAAATCGGACTTAGAACTGACCTTTACCGATGGAACCTTAAAGTTCACCAATCCTGAAATATTAGGCACCTCAGAAACCATTGTTCATATTGCTTCCAAAAGAGACCTAAAACAGATTTCTCCCAATTTAGATAAAATCCGCTACTCACACCTTTGGGCACCAATTGCTTGGCTTGCAAAGCTAGTAGAGGCCTCTTTGGTAGGCATTCAAGCCAATATTGTTAGCAGCTGGGGCATAACTATTTTAGTCTTTACCCTTATGTTAAAGGCTTTATTTATTCCCATTGGGATTATGACCGTTCGTTTCCAACGCAGAGTCAGCCAAGTGAAGTCAATTTTAGAACCCCAACTCAAAGAGATCAAAGAAAAATATGATGGAGAAGAGGCGCATAATCGCCTAATGGCGGCACATAAAGAACAGGGGGTTTCGCCTTTTTACACGTTAAAACCCTTGATGGCTTCCTTTATCCAAATTCCATTTTTAATTGCTATTTTCAATGCCTTAGGCGAAATGGAACAGTTTGTTGGCCAGAGTTTTTTATGGATGGAAGACTTAGCCTACCCCGATGCCATCGCCCATTTTTCCTTTTCTATGCCCATGTTTGGGAGCAGCTTAAACCTGTTGCCCTTTATTATGACAGGGGTCACCTTAGCTTCCACTATACTATTTCAAAATAGGCAAGCCTCAGCCAAAGAAATGAGCGCTACTAAGAAAAATCTCTATTTGATGTCAGCAGCCTTTATGATTCTTTTTTACCCTTTTCCTGCGGCCATGGTTTTTTATTGGACCTTGGCGAATTTAACTCAGATGATCCAGCAACAAGTAGTTAAAATTTAGTTTGGCCAAACCATTTGAACACTTTTAAAGCCTGATGGAATATTGACTTATCAGATTAACCAGTCCAATTTAGATAAAAAGAAAATTGCACCTTTAAACCTAAGCAAAGACCCCAATGCTAAAAGAAAAATTTCCTAAAATAAAAGCAGAACAGCTTCTTATCGCTCTAATTTTAATAACTGGAATTTTTTTATTACTACGAAACTTAGGGTTATACCCTTCTATTTTTGCTGATGAATGGAACTACAGCAGGCTTTCAAGGCTGATTCCCTTTGATCGTGCCTATAGGCCAAACTATCTTTATTATGCCATTTTTAAAACAACCAGTCTTTGTGGCGACAGCTTCTTAGAATGCGCCCGTTTATATAACGTAGTCTTTTTTATTCTTGCGGCGCCTTTTATCTATGCCATAGCTAAAGACTACACAGGGCAAAAAACCTCCCTTGTTATTGTTGCTCTATCGTTATTTGGCTCTGTAAATATCTACACAGCTTACTTCATGCCAGAATCGGCATACTATTTTTGCTTTTGGGCTTTTATTTGGGCTTTTTTAAAAAACCCTCGCAGCGAAAGTACCCAAACCTGGGTCTTCCTGGGCATCCTATTAGGACTAGGCAGCCTCATAAAACCTCACGCTTTATTTTTGCTCCCCCCACTTTTTATTTTTTTGGTTTTTCTAAAATTCCCAAAAAATTTAACAGACCTGCAAACACAAATAAAACTTTATAGCCTTTTTATTTTTTCAACTTTTTTTACAAAATTTGCTCTCAGCTACCTTTTAGCGGGCACAGCAGGTCTGACTCTTTTTGGCCCCCAGTACTCAAACATAGCAACATCTTCTGTCACGGGGCTGCAAAGATTAATTACTGTGGGTCTTTTAGCCTGGGATAGTCTAATAGGGCATCTAATGCTCTTAGCCATTCTTTTTTCTGTCCCCTTAGCCCATATTTTAGCAAAGGCCCCTTCTCTACTAACCAAGCCGAGCAATCTAAAAAACAAAGATTCACTCGCCCTGTTGAGCCTTCTGATTTTTATGGCACTAGTTGCTATGGTTGCCCTTTTTACCGCTTCTGCGCACTTGCTCAACCCTCGCACAGAAACTATGAACAGGCTGCATTTACGCTATTATAACTTTGCCTTTCCCCTGCTCTTTATCGTCTTAGCATCTCAACTTTCAGGTGCCCGAGAGATTAGTAAAAAACTAAGAGCTTTTGTAGCATTGCCGATCGGATTCGCCTTACTTTACGGCGCTGCAAATAGAGGGATCCCCTTCAGGGCTTCTATTGCTGATAACCCTGAATTTTATGGAATTGCTTCTGTTCCTGCCATTTTCTATCAGGCCTGTATCCTTTCTTTTATAGCATTGATTGTTTGGGTCTTTAAAGAAAAATTCGGGATCAAAGCCTTTTTGTTTGTTGTGAGCCCCTTCATCGTATTTTTCTCTGCCTCAAACATTCACAGTACAATAAGCAAACACAAGAAACCGATTACTTATGACCAGGCAGGGCAGTTTATCAAGTTTCGCCTCCCCAAAGAAGCCATTCCAAGGCTTCATGTTATCGGCTATAAGGCCAAAAGGTCTCGGCTGATTCACACCCAGTTTTACCTGGACGATCCCAAAGTAACAGTTGAAATTATCAAGAGAAGAGTTTTTGATCTTAATAAACTTCCAAAAGGAAAAGATTGGCTTTTAGTGGTTGGGAAACCTGTAAGAATTAAGAATGCACAATCTGTTGAACGTATACAGTTTATGACTTTAGCCTTTGCAAAAAAACGGCTAAATATAGACTTCAGTAATTCAAAAAAGCTAGGGATTTTGAGGAAAATTTCTGGACTAGAAAAGGCAGAATCTTGGGGGGCTTGGTCCAAAGCCCGAAAAATTACAATGCACTTTACTACTTCATTGCCTGCTAAATTCGAGGTTACTTTAAAAGCAAAAGCCTTTGGCCCCAATATAGACCAAGATATTGTAGCTTCTACCAAAGACTCTAAAGTAAAATTTAAATTGCACAAAGATGCGGCACAAGTCACTTTTTATTTGGATAATCCCAGTAGATCAAATAAAATTGCCTTTGACATCCCTCTGGCGATAGCTACCCAGGATGTGGGTGCAGGCCCAGAAACGGGGGAGATAAAAATAGGGCTAATTGATCTAAAAATTAGGTCTTACGAAGAATAAAGCCCGTGCGTCTACATGCCTAGAGAAGACTCAACGCCTGTTACATATTTTGAACTTTTGGTGATGCGGAAGGGTAAAAACTGAGTCACCTTACCCATATCATCTGCAAATTCTCGCTCCACCTTCACTTCGATTATGTCATGCGGCCCAACTTCATTGTTAAAAGAGAAGTTCGGCTTATCGTAATAGCTCTGGTTATAATAAGCCATATTGCTATCTACAGTTAGGCGAAAAATCCCATCATTGGTTCTAAAATATTGACGCTCGTAGTTGTTGATGAGAGTTGGCACAGGTTGCTGCCGCAAAAATTCACGGATCTCTTTAGGCAAAGCATCCTGCACTTTTTGGCTGACAGAAGCGTGGGTCTCGCTGGCTAGGTCCATTTCGAGGTCCAGGGGTTCTTGGATCTTCCAACCGTCCATATTCTTTTTGATCTTCACTTCAAAAACAGGCTTTTTTACCAAACTCAAAGAATCACCGTACCAACGAAGCCGTAGTTTTATTCGCTCTGATGCCCCGTTCACATTATCATGAAAGTTAGAAAGCAGGTGATTATCAAAATAGATATTGTTGATAATGCGGTTGGGAAACTCCCTGAAAAAGCGCTGAGGATGGACGGCCACGGCATTATTAATCTCGTTTAGCATCATGCCTTGGACTAATAATTTGCTTTCTCTTCTCGCTGATTTTTGTAATTTTTCCAACATTTTAGTAGAGCTGTTTTTTGATGTTATCTTTATTGATGGGTAGTTTTTTTCCATCAAGGGTGATCGCTGAATTTAACTCCAGCCAGTAAAAGTATTTAGGCTTAGTAATGAGTACATTTTTCAGGTTTGCCGTGGCTCCGCCGTATTCAGGTTTTTTCTGAAAAGCCGCAACTCCTATGTTGCAATCGCTTGCTTGGCTATCTATTACTAACAACCTAGAAGCATCTTTAGAGGCAAAACAAATGTTAGCGCCTTTAACAACAATATTGGTCGCTGTAATGGTACTAGCCTCACCAGCACTAACGGCCTTATCGGCAATGTTAGATAACACTAAACCTTTCAATTGGATCTGACTCCCTGAAAAGTCAACCGCATCACCACGGATGTTGCTAAATGTTGAATCCCTTACTATCCCCACACTAAAGTCACCGTCAAAGGCATCAGAAGGCACATCTTCAAAGAGACTATTAGAAATCTCAAAGTTTGAACGAACTATATTCAGCCCGTCTTCTCCCTTTGCGTGCCTTAACTCAGAATTCATAAAATCAACATCACTCTCGTAGAAAGTAACCCCGCCTGGGCTGCCCCAAGATTTACGCTTGATCCACTGGGCCTTTTCAAAAATTACATTTCTTATTAAAGATCTAGTCTTTGCCTGGGAAACAATAAAGCCCGCCCATCTCTCATTGATAGCTGTAAAAGTAACGGGGTTTTCGTCTGAACCACTAAAGATCAGAGGTGAATGACTTAAAAATATAGCCTTTTCTTCAAATTTTAAAGTCACCCCAGCCCCGGCTTTAACAAGGTAACCCTCAGGGATAATCACATCCCCCCTCACTTTCCAGTTACCTGCTGCAATGGTTATTATTCGGTCTTTTACAGTTAAAAAGCTATGTTGTTTTAAGGTCTTTTTTAAGTCATATCCCTTTGAAGGAGGCCCAATGTTGCTATAGGTATGGCGCCTGGCGACCATCCTTTTCAGCTTTGTGTCTGATTGAACAACCTTAAAAGAAATTCTTAGTTTGGTCACATCAAACTTAGAACCCACTTCTTTAACTAAAAATTCTGGCACCTTAGCGCTTATGGAGTGAAAAGTTTGCTTCATGCTGTCACCTGGAATATAAACCTCACCTGTTTCAGGGTGAGAGACCAGCTTGTCGCTTTTAAGAATTTCTAGCGGGATGATGCGTTTTTTTAATTTGTAACCGATTTCAGAAATCTTTACAGGCAAAAGGCGGATATTAGCAAGTTCGAGGGAAACAGTCCCTGCTTTGGCATCAAAAAAGCTTTCATCTGAAAAGGCCATTAAGCCCGTTTCGGCCTTTGTTTGTGTGTTCCAGGCTCCCCGCATGTTTACCGCCAAACGATCAAATTTTTTCCAATCAAATCTTTTGGTGGGCCACTCTGCTCGAACTAACTTATGCATCTTCCTCAATTCAGGGCTCAATGCATGTTTAAATTCCTTCAAGTATTTAGGCTGGGATACTTCCTTAGCGTAAAAAAGATAGCGCTCTAAAAAGTAGGGGTCCCTAAAAAAGAGCGCATTCATTGGGTCTTCGTCATTATGATTGTCTGCTGATAAGGTCCGTAACCCCCAGAGTGGGCCATATTTTGCCGTATATGCGCCCGTTGCACCATCAAAGTGAATTGGCTCCAAAAGCCCCGTTACGGGGCTATAGTAGTAGCGACGGTTATGATATCTAATGCCATGGTAGGCAGAAAAGCGATCGATAAGGGCGTGATACTTTGCCATTTTTTCTATATCAAAGGTATCCTTTACTGAAGCTTCCCCCCTACGAAAAGCATTTAATTTTTGGGCTGCCGCAGAAAATGCGGCATTGAGATCCGGGCTTTTTTGGATTTTCCCTGTGCCAAAGGCAATCACCTCGTCAATATGATCCCCAAAGCCGACAAGCCCAGTTGTAAGACCTTTAAGCTTTTGTTCACGGAGCAAAATTTTGTTGTAAATGTAATCCCACAATGCATCTTCTCTCATTTTTATAATCACACCTTCACGGCGATTTTGGCTTTCTAATAGCTGTTTGGCAAAGCCTTCTTCAATAGCATAAACCCCCCATGATTCCCCATTTAAGGTCACATTTATAAAGGAGTAATGAGGCGCCAAAATATCTACGCTTTGCAAATATTTAATAAAGACCCACTCGTTTAACCAGTGCCGAGTAGAAGGATGTTGAATTGAGAAAGTCTTCATCCCCATAAAAGAGTCATCACTTTTAATTACAATACGAAAGGACCATTTTTTATTGGTTTTGATGTGGTCTGTCCAATCGCCTTTAAGTCGCATTTGGATGGGGATAGTCTTACCATTCTGTTCAATCACAGCAGGGTAATATTGTTTTTCTCTAAGGACTTTTTTCGTTTTATATTTGTCCACAACCCTTTTAATCTTTAAAAAGTGTTCTGGACGAATTTTAATATTTAAAGTCTGGATTTTAGCTGTAGAGGCATTTTCGTTTTGGGCATCCACAACTTTTTGGATCTTAATGGCCTTTAAAACACCTTTTGACTCGCTCCATAAAGAAAAAATAGACACTGCAACCAATAAAAATAAAATGATCTTAACGATAGCAATGGAGGGCACAAATTTTAAGGGATTAAACATCCTCGCATCCTGCTTCAGACTCATCCCCTGTTTTAGAACCCCAAAGCTACCAAAGCGGTAAATCATAACTTCTAGCAAAAGAACAATTAAAAAGACCCCTATGATCTTACCTAAGAGGTCATTTAAGCTGCCATATTTGGCAATTTCAAGCTGTAAAGGGAATAGAACAAGGATATAAAAACTAGCATGGAACCAACCAACTTTTTGCAAAAATACATTACGCTCTGATTGCAGCCAGCCAGAATTCACTTTTTTAATCAGTCTGTAATAAAGAAAAAAGAGGATTGATCCTATAGCCAAGGGGCCTAACAGAGAGTGGCCTATATTAAACTCAATTGCTCTTTTGTATTCGAACTTAGCCCGAACCGCCACAAAGACCAAAATTGTGGAAAGGTAAAGGTGTAGGAGGAAAAACTTAGCTTTATTTTCTTTAATTTGACTTAAGATAGTCATATTTCTTCCAACACTCTCTTTAGGGTAAGGGCAGATAAAAAATAATCTTAGAAACTACAGCGCAGGCCGATAGCTATCAATAAAAGAAATGGCAGCTTGATCATCAATCTCTCTTAATTCTTTTTTCAAAGATAAGAGGTGCTCAAAGTTGAGCAGAGAAATTGAATAGGTCATATCTAGTAAATTTCCCTTTTCGTTTAAACGAATCAACCGAACAGAAAGGCAATGTTCACGTAAATGATTGGCAATTTTTGTCTGCACATCAGGCCCGTTGTTTATTGCTGAGCTATAAGTCAAAATCATGGTGGGCTCTATGGTCGTGCGATCCAAAACTTGGAATTTCACATAATAGATCGGCAAGGCGATAGCAAAAGCCACCGTGGTTACAATTCCTTGCTCGGCACCAAACCCTAAACCAATAGCAATGGAGAAGAATAAGAAGATCAACTCTTCGGGTTCTTTGATCGCAGCTCTAAAGCGGACAATGGAAAGGGCACCAACTAAACCAAGAGATAAGGCGATGGAAGACTTGATTAGAAAAATGATCAAAGTCACTGAAATTGCCAAGAGTACAAAATTGTTGGCTAGACTCACTCGATTCGAGTGGCTCTTCCCAAAACGAATATAAAACCATCTTAAAATCAAATTAAGAAACACAGCCCCAAGAAGGCCAATAATAAGTGAATAGAGATTTAAAGCCTCCATTTTTTGCAAAATAATTGTAATCATAGTAATTTGTCTTGGTTGTTAGGTATTTAATGGGTGAGTCAACAAAGAGAAACCCTCTGTAGACTCTAATTTTTATGTGCGGATTTTTTTTAGTGGGATTTGCACCATTTAGCCTGTGAATCGTTTTCTGCCCGAGGAACAAGCTACCGCATTTGCGAAAACCAAGTTCTAGCTTTACTAGATACCAATTGTTGCAGTCAATAAAAAATGGTTTTCCAGAAAATCTTATAGATTTTCCTTTTCACCTTTTGCAGGAAAAAAGCCCTGTTTTCTCTTTTTCAAATAAAATCTTTTCAGGCCGAATCCTTAAGCCTTGGCATTTTTTTAAGTAGACCCTAGACAACTAATTTCCCTTCATGATAATAAATGAAGTTCTTTTATCAGGAAAGAACCCTAGGTTTTTTTAATTTATATTTTAAGTATTGTGAGGATTGTGTGAAAAAGACAGCTTTAATTACCGGAATAACAGGACAAGATGGAGCGTACTTAGCTCAGCACCTATTAGGGTTAGGCTATGAAGTTTATGGCGCATACCGCCGCAGCGCGGGAATCAATACCAGTAATTTAGATTATTTAGGTGTTACTGATGGCATCAAGATGGTTTCTTTTGAGCTTTTAGAATTGACCAACATCATTCGCACAATTGAAAAGATCCAGCCTGATGAAGTTTATAATTTAGCGGCACAAAGCTTTGTCGGGGCTTCTTTTGACCAACCTCTTTTTACCGCTGAAACCAATGACTTAGGTGTTTTAAGACTCTTAGAGGCCATTCGGCTAGTAAACAAAGATATTAAGTTCTACCAAGCTTCTACCAGTGAAATGTTTGGCAAGGTTCAGAGCATCCCCCAAACAGAAAAAACTCCTTTTTACCCACGTTCACCTTACGCAGTAGCAAAATTAGCTGCTCACTGGTACACCACCAACTACCGTGAATCTTACGATATGTTTGCCTGCTCAGGTATTCTTTTTAACCATGAATCACCGATTCGTGGGCATGAGTTTGTAACTCGTAAAATCACTATGGCTGTTGCTCGCATCCAAGCTGGCACACAATCAATCTTAACCCTTGGCAATTTGCAAGCAAAACGGGATTGGGGCTACGCAAAGGAATACGTACAATTGATGCACAAGATGCTGCAACATGAAACGGCTGACGATTATGTAATCGCCACCAACGAAACCAATACTATTGAGCGTTGTGTTGAAGTTGCTTTTGCTGCTGGTGGAATCGAGATAGAGTGGCAAGGTGAAGGCGTTGACCAAAAAGGAATAGATAAAAAGACTGGCAAGGCTCTTGTAGAGGTGTCTCCAGAGTTCTTTAGACCTGCAGAAGTTGAGCTGCTTATTGGTAGCCCACAGAAAGCCAAAGATATCCTTGGGTGGGAGCCAAAAACGACCTTTAAGGAATTGATTGAGTTGATGGTGGCAGAAGATATCAAGCGACTTTAAGGCGCACTATTTACTTTAACACCCCCTTAAAATAGGATTCATGAAGTTAATACCAACGATTTTATGCGGTGGAGCTGGTTCCAGACTATGGCCCGTTTCCCGCGAACTCCATCCAAAGCCTTTTATTCAGCTCTCTGACGGGCAAAGCCTTTTACAAAAGGCATTTCTTTTAGGGGCGGGGCTACCCGATGTAGAAGAGATCTTGGTTATTACCAATCGTGAATTCTTTTTCAAAACAGAAGATGAACTTGCCGCTGTAAACGAAAAGGGCTTGAAAGTGAGTTTTGTGTTGGAGCCGGTCGGCCGAAACACCGCACCCGCCATTGCGGCAGCAAATCTTTACGCAAATGAAAACTACGGTGAAGATACTCAATTATTAGTTCTTGCCGCAGATCACTTGATTGCTGATCCCGCAGCCTTTTCAACTGCAGTTTCCACAGCCATTTCCCTTGCAGATGAGGGCAAATTAGTTACCTTTGGTATTGAGCCTGATGCACCTGAAACAGGTTATGGCTACATTGAAGCTAAGGGCAATGAGGTGCTACGCTTTGTTGAAAAACCTAACTCTGAAACAGCTGAGCAATATTTAGCACAAGGCGGATTCTACTGGAATTCAGGCATTTTCCTTTTCCAAGTTGCTTCCATGCAAAAGGCAATGAAGGAACATTGTCCCGAGATTTTGGAAACCACAGCAGCTTGCTATAAAAAATCTAGAATCGCCTCTGGAGCAAATTTCTCTCAAATAGAACTCGACCTAGAAAGCTTTTCTGCTGTTCCCGCTGACTCTATTGACTATGCTGTAATGGAGAAGTCAAATTCTGTGGCTGTTGTCCCTTGTGAAATTGGCTGGAGCGATATTGGCTCTTGGGTTACCTTGAGCAAACTCACCGAAGCCGATGCCAATGGAAACCGAGTTAAGGGCGAAGCCTTGCTCCACAATACTACCAACTGCTTTATCCAAAGTGATAAGCGTATGGTAGGGGCCATTGGATTAAACAATCTGATTATCATTGATACCCCAGATGCCCTTTTGGTTGCAGACCAATCAGCCACCCAAGATGTTAAAAAGATCTACTCTAAGTTAAAGAGCACTGATCACGATGCACATAAACTCCACAGAACAGTTTTTCGCCCATGGGGTAGCTATACCGTTTTAGAAGAGGCCGAAAAATACAAAATGAAGCGGATTGAGGTAAAACCTGGCGGCCAGTTGAGTTTGCAGTTGCACCACCACAGATCAGAGCATTGGATTGTAGTTAGCGGCATGGCAAAGGTTATAAATGGGGAGCAAGAACTCTTCATCAAAACCAACGAGTCCACATATATCCCGGCAGGTCACAAGCACAGATTAGAAAATCCAGGCCTAATGGACTTGGTAATGATTGAAGTGCAAAGCGGCGACTACCTGGGCGAAGATGATATTGTAAGACTGGAAGATATTTACGGAAGAGTATAAGGTTTTACCTAGAGCCTTTTTTCCCTTTGTCCTTTTTAAAACTTACAAAGTTAAAGTTTTAACACATCCCCCCATTTGAGACACATCGAATGTTAAACATGTTTCGCGCATTGTGGCAGTACCGCAACTTTGTTCTTAGTTCTGTAAAAAATGAACTGGTTACTCGCTTTGCTCGCAGCAAATGGGGTGGTTTCTGGATTGTTATCAATCCCCTTTCTCAAGTTCTTATCTACGCCCTTATCCTTTCCAATATTCTAGCTGCAAAATTACCGGGAATTGATGATAAATATGGCTACGCTATATATCTAATGGCTGGCCTGCTAGCTTGGTCTTTATTCATTGAGCTTATTAGCCGCGGGGTCACCCTGTTTTTAGAACAAGGCAACCTCATGAAAAAAATGAGCTTTCCTAGGGTTACCCTGCCCAGTATATTACTGGGTTCCTGTCTGCTCAACAATTTTATGCTTTTTATAGCAATGATCGGAATCTTTGGTATCTTGGGCCAAGCTTTGACCTTCCAGTTGCTCTGGGTTTTCCCCCTGACGATAATTTTAGCCACTTTGAGTTTAAGTTTGGGTCTGATTCTAGGAGTTCTCAATGTATTTTTACGTGATATCGGGCAGATAGTGCCTATAGTACTCCAGGTCTGGTTTTGGGGTACGCCTATTGTTTACCCTGTAAGCATCATCCCTGAGAGATTTCATTACCTTATGAACTTCAACCCTCTTTACCACATCGTCCTCGCCTACCATCAAGTCTTGGTTTATGGGGCTGCCCCTGCATTAGAAGGGGTTATGATCACTTTTGCTGGTTCTGTCATTTTATTGGGTTTTGCTCTATTTTTATTTCGCCAGTCCAGCGCTGAAATGGTGGACGTGCTATGAGTTTGATGTCGGTCCATAACGTAGGTAAAGCATTTGTCCATTACCATTCTGAATTGCAACGCTTTGCCAAGTGGTTTGGGATTCCTGTGACCCCAAAAGAAGAAACCTGGGTTTTAGAAGAAATTAACTTCGAAATTGAACCAGGTGAAGCCTTGGGCATCATTGGTCACAATGGTGCTGGTAAAAGTACCCTTTTAAAGATGATCACAGGCACAATGCAGCCAACAACTGGCTCTATTACTATTCAGGGTCGTATTGCTGCTATTTTAGAACTGGGGATGGGTTTTAACCCTGAATTATCGGGCCGACAAAACGCACTGCACTCAGCAGGGTTAATGGGCTTTACCAATCTACAAATTCAAGAAGCCTTGCCACAAATTGAAGCCTTTGCCGAGGTCGGTGAATTTTTCGATGAACCCATGCGAACTTATTCCAGTGGAATGCAAATGCGGGTGGCTTTTTCAGTTGCCACAGCCTTCCGACCTGAGATTTTAATCATTGATGAGGCCCTTTCTGTTGGAGATGCTTACTTCCAACACAAAAGTTTTTCTCGGATTCGCCAATTCCAAGAAGAGGGCACAACCTTACTCATTGTTTCCCACGATAAATCAGCGATCCAAAGCCTTTGCGACCGAGCCATTTTGCTCGAAAAGGGCCACATTATTAAAGATGGCGCTCCTGAGGAAATCTTTGACTACTACAACGCCCTTATTGCTGAAAAAGAAAACTCTACTGTAGAAGTCACCACCTTAGATTGTGGCGCAACAAAAACCAGCTCAGGTACAGGCGAAGCTAAGATAGAGCAAATTGTTTTATATAATAGCAAGGGCCAAGCTGCCGAATTTATTGAAGTGGGTGAGGCTGTGAATTTGAGCGTGAAGGTAAAGGTTTACGCCGAAATCCCCTCCATGGTTTTGGGTTACGCAATCAAAGACCGCTTAGGGCAGACTTGCTACGGCACCAACACTTGGCACACAGAACAAACGATAAACCCAAAAAAAGGTGACGAATTTCAGTTCAGTATCCGCTTTGATGCCAACTTAGGCGTTGGTAGTTATGCTGTTTCCATCGCTATTCACGACCAAGCTACCCACCTCACTGAAAACTATGCATGGTTGGATTTAGCAATTGTCTTTGATATCATTAATGTTAATAAGACCCAATTCCAAGGGACCAACTGGATTGAGCCCAAAATAGAAATTGAACCGCTATGACCGATAATTTTTACAGAAAACTAGAAGATAAATTTCGTGGTTCTCGTGAATTAATCAAGTCCAGACAAGAAATTTACTTGCCCTTTATCTTGCCTCTAAAAAATATCTATCCGGAAGCTAAGGCTGTGGATGTTGGCTGCGGTCGAGGTGAGTGGTTAGAATTATTAGGTGAAAACGGCTTTGACGCCCAAGGTATTGATTTAGACGATAAAATGTTGGCTGCCTGTAGGGAGCTAAACCTTACAGTTACCCAAGGGGACGCTATTGCCTTTTTAAAGGCCATCCCTGAAAACAGCCTAACGTTGGTTTCTGGGTTTCATATTGCTGAACACCTGCCTTTTGAAGTTTTAAAAGAGTTAGTTTTTGAGGCTCACAGGGCATTAAAGCCTGCTGGTCTATTAATTCTAGAAACACCCAACCCAGAAAACTTAACGGTAGGGACCTCTCAATTTTACCTTGACCCAACCCACGAAAAGCCAATACCACCGGAACTTTTAGCTTTTATCCCTGAGTATTATGAGTTCAAACGCATTAAAACCTTGCGCCTGCAAGAGCGCACGCATTTAAATGAAATCCAAAGCATTAGCCTTGATGACGTTTTCCAAGGGGTCAGCCCCGATTATGGAATTGTTGCCCAAAAGGATGGGCCTGAAGAGATTTTGGAATTTAACACTCCCTCCTTTTCAGGGGAGTATGGCATTTCTTTAGGCGAGATCACCAAACAGTTTGATATAAATCTGAAAAAAAGATTCTTTCTTAATGAGATTGAAAATGATGGCAAGGCTACTAAAAATGGTAATCCTGCCACTGAGCTCAACGTCGCCCACCAAAAATGGTATAAGGTTTTTGAAGACCTTTCTTCTGACATGAGTATTATAAGAAATAATTTGAGCACGGCCCAAGCTGACAATGAGAAGCTACATGCCTCTGTAAAGCATCTTAAATGGGTAGAAGAGAAACTGGCACAAAGCGAAGACTTTGTTCATGAATTAGAAGATAAAATCAACACCCGCGAAAGTTACATCGATCATAAAGAAACAGAATGGCATTACCAAAAAATGGAGTTCCAAAATGAGATTTTTGAGCTTCACGAATTAAACCAACACTTCGACCAAGAAATCAAAAACGTTTACTCCAGTAAATCTTGGAAAGTTTCAGCCCCCTTACGGCAGATGGGCGTGGTCAAGAACTCAATCAAAAAGCCCATTAAGTCTATTTTCAGCATCCCTAAAAATATCATCAAATGGGTGGTCTTTTCCATCATCTCTTTAGTCCGCAAGTCTGTGTTTTTAAACGGGCTTACTATTGGCCTAATTAAAAAAGTCCCTGCCTTAGATAATAGATTGCGGCAAATGGTTCGCAATAGGTTAGCTGACAACAGCTTTTTAGATTTAGAAGACAGTGTGAATTTGTCGGCAAGTGCTCGGCGAGTTTTTGTAGACTTAAAAACTCAAATTGAACAGTCACAGAAGGAGAAAGGCTAATGCGTATTGTTATCGACATGCAAGGTGCGCAATCAACCGCTTCAGGCCAGCGAGGCGTGGGCCACTATACCATGATGCTTGCCCAAACCATGATCAAAAACCATGGTCAGCATGAATATATCTTGGCACTCAATGGCATGTTTCCAGACTCCATTGAGGCAGTTCAAACCGCATTTGCGGACCTTTTGCCTAAGGCAAACATGCGAGTTTGGGAAAGCTCAAAACCAGTCAACGGAAATGATCTCAGCAACACTTGGCGAAAAAAAGCCTCAGAATTGACTCGTGAAACCTTTCTCGCAAGCCTAAAGCCAGATATAGTGCTCGTATCTAGCCTCTTTGAGGGCTTTATTGATGATGCAACCACCAGCATTTGCCTTTTGCGAAAGGTTGCCCCAACAGCAGTCATATTATACGATCTAATTCCTTTAATCCATGCCGATCACTACCTTGCAGACCCCCTGTTTAAAGATTGGTACCATGAAAAATTAGCCCATTTAGGCCGAGCTGACTTACTGCTTTCTATTTCTGAATCCTCAAGAAAAGAAGGTTTGGAGCATCTGCAGTTTTCTGCAGCACAAATTAAAAACATTTCAACGGCGGCAGACCCAAAATACCAGCCCACTAAATATACTGTTGAAGAACGTATGACCCTTCTTCAGAGTTATGGGATTAAGGGTCAATTTGTGCTCTATACTGGCGGTATTGATTTTAGAAAAAATATTGAGCGCCTAATCAGGGCGTTTGCAGGGCTGCCCAAAGAAATTTTAGCTAAACAGCAATTGGTCATCATTTGCGCTATCAATGAGCCCATTAGTGACCAACTGCAAAAAATTGGTACCTCAGCAGGTTTGGATGTTGGTAAGTTGGTGCTTACGGGTTTTGTTCCTGAGCCAGATTTAATTGCTCTCTACCACCACACAGAAGTTTTAGTTTTTCCATCCTTGCACGAGGGTTTTGGCCTTCCTGTATTAGAGGCCATGCATTGTGGGACCCCTGTGATTGGGTCAAACTGCACCAGTATCCCTGAGGTACTTGGCTTTGCAGAAGCCCAATTTGATCCCTATTCTGAACCTTCTATAACATCTAAATTGGCAGAGGTTTTAACAGATAAAACCTTCCAAAAAAGATTAACAGAACACGCTCTTGTCCAAGCCCAGAAGTTTACTTGGGAGAAAACAGCCAGTGATGCTATAGCAATCATTGAAGAGTTTGTAGCCAGGGAGACCAGCAGGGTAGCGGCAGAAAAACTAGAAGCTTCAAAAAGGGCAGAGGCTGATGAAGTCCCTGAAATGCCTAAGCCAAAACTGGCTTATGTTTCCCCCCTGCCACCTGAGAGAAGTGGCATTAGTTTCTATAGTACCGAGTTACTCCCTGAGCTTTCCAAGCACTATGAAATAGAGCTCATTGTAGCCCAAAAGAATGTCACCGACTTGGCCCACGAATCTAGTGAATTGCCCATTCGAAATGTAAAATGGTTTAAAGAAAATGCCGAGCAATTCGATCGGGTTCTCTACCACTTTGGGAATTCGCCCTTCCACTCTCACATGTTTGAGCTGCTTACAAACCACCCTGGTGTTGTGGTCTTGCATGATTTTTTCCTTTCCGATTTGGTTTCTTTTGTTCACGGCCGGGGCTTGATCCCAGGCTTTTTTGAGCAAAGTTGGTATGAAAGCCATGGTTTTTCAGCCCTACACCAATTCAAAGCGGCCGATGACAAAAATATGGCCATTGCCAGCTATCCCTGCAACAGCAGAGTCATTTCTGATGCCAAGGGTATGATTGTCCATTCAGCCAGCTCCATCAAGCTAGCCCAAGAATGGTACCCTCAGACAGATACAGACCACTGGAATATTGTGCCTTTGGTACGTGTGCCCAATGTAAAAATTGCCAAAGAAGATGCCCGAAAAACCTTAAACCTCAAGGACGATTGCTTTGTAATTTGTAGTTTTGGAATTTTAGGTTCTACCAAATACAACCATCGACTTTTTGAAGCCTGGTTGGATTCAGACATGAGCAAAAATGAGAAGTCCATGCTGATTTTTGTAGGGGAAAACGACAAGGCAGAATACGGGCGCAAACAAGTTTCCATGATTCAAAAAAATGGGGTTGCCGGCCAAGTTAAAATCACAGGTTGGGTGGACAATGATACCTTCAAAAATTACCTCGCCGCAGCAGATGTCGCTGTGCAACTAAGAGGGCAAACAAGAGGAGAGACTTCGGCCGCCATCTTAGACTGTATGAATTATGGCCTTACAACCATTGTTAACGCCCATGGGTCTATGGCCGATTTACCAGATGAGACTGTCTTAAAACTTCCCGATGAATTCACCAAAGAAGATTTAACTAAGGCTTTGCAAGAGTTGGAACACAACCATGAAAAGCGAGCCAACATCGCTCAAAAAGGGAAAGAGAATATTAGCCGGAACCACAGCCCTGAGACCTGTGCAGAGCAATATTTTGCTTCTATAGAGGCATTTTATTTAAAAGCCGAAACAGGGGTTCAAAGCTTAATTGGAAAAATTGCAAAGCTGCCTGAAACCCCAGACAACAACCAATTGCGTGCAATCTCTAAACATGTCGCTCAGTCATTGGTGCCAGAAATTGCAGGCCCGAGGCAACTATTAGTGGATATTTCCGAATTGGTGCAACGAGACGCTAAAACAGGAATCCAAAGAGTTGTAAGGTCTATTTTGTGGGAACTCCTTTTAAATCCACCTGCTAATTTGCGAGTAGAGCCCGTTTACGGTGGGATTGACGAAGGTTATAGGTACGCCCGTCAGTTTACTTCTAAAATGCTAAACTGGTCGCACTCAGCTCTGATTGATGACCCAGTAGAATTTAAAGCAGGAGATATTTTTATTGGTCTGGACCTACAACACCATGTGGTTATGGCCCAAAAAGAATTTTATAAAAAGTTACGAAACTACGGTGTCGATGTACGCTTTGTTGTATATGATCTCCTTTGCATCAGCCTAGCCGAGTACTTTGGCCCAGGTGCTTCTGAGTTACATACTGGCTGGTTAAACGTCATCACCGAAAGCGACGGGACCATATCTATCTCTAAGGCTGTTGCTGATGAGCTAGAAATCTGGATCAAAGAAAATAAACCCAACCAAACTCGTGCCTTTCAAAATGATTGGTTTCATTTGGGTGCCGACCTAGAAGCCTCAGCTCCTACAGGTGGGCTTCCTGACGATGCTGAAGCCAACTTAGAAATAATTAAAAAGGCCAAAAGCTTTTTGATGGTGGGAACACTAGAGCCGAGAAAGGGACATGCTCAATCCTTGGCCGCCTTTAATGAACTTTGGGCAGCAGGCGAAGACGTGGTTTTAGTACTCATTGGCAAGCAAGGTTGGAAAGTAGACGATTTGATAGCAGAAATCAAAGTTCACCCTGAACTGGGAACTCGCCTTTTTTGGCTTGATGGCATTAGCGATGAATACTTAGAGCTAGTTTATGCTGCATCCAGTTGCTTGGTTGCTGCATCTTATGGGGAGGGTTTTGGACTGCCGTTAATCGAAGCTGCCCAGAAAAACCTACCCATTATCGCACGGGATATCCCTGTTTTTAAAGAAGTAGCATCCCAGTTTGCGACCTACTTTGACGGCCTAAACCCAAGTGATTTGGCCAAGGTCGTAAAAGAGTGGTTAGCACTATTTGAAAGCCAAAAACACCCTGTTTCAGGCCAAATGCCTTGGTTGACTTGGGGCGAGAGCGCTAAGGATTTACTGAAGTATATTGAGTAGGATTGAGTAACCAAAGAACTGCTACTGATAGTGTCAGAGAAGAAAATTACAGTTTCAGCTTCTCTGTAGTTACTTTTTTTGTCGCAGTAAAATCACTTGAAAAAATTCTTTTCTTAAAAAATACAAAGAATAAAAAGATTCCAATTAGAACATACCCCAAAGCTTGGGCTAGTTTTAAAATCATGGGGGAGCTGGAAAAAAGCTTATAAAAGGCTACCTTTTCGTGAAGGTTTTTACTTATCCAAACGTAGGGCAATTCTTTCTGCACCTTAATTGAAGGCACTACTTGGGCAATGCGCTTTTCTACCTCTGCAAAATCATTGACCCCGTTCATAGATATTATTTCTAATCTCACTAGAGTTGTAGATTGGTAAAACTTTTCAACTTCATATTTTGTTAATTTATAGAGCTTTTTATTGCCGCGAATATTACGAGTTTCCTCTTTGGCGAAAAAAATTGCCTTTAATCGTAGTGGGGTGGCAATGCCTAGGGACTTAATTTTATCTATAGCTAACACACGCTCAGAACGCTTTACTCTGTGCAACAGAGCATGCTTATCGTATTTATCTTTGCTACTTTTATAATTCCTAGCCGTAATTTGAAACACCTCTTTAGGGCGATTCATCCAAATTTCTTCTCTCCTCGGGCCTTTTTTAGCCTTGGGGAAGGAAAGAAAAACAATTTCATTGCCTTTAGAAAGCAGTGTTAAATCCTCAGCATCCCAATAAACACTACCATAGGTCAAAGTTTTTATCGTTCTACGGCCTGTTTCTTTTTTTATCCAATCAAACAATTGTGAGTATTCACTGCTAGAAACTTCAAAGGTTTGGCTCGCCCTTTTAGCAAAAATGGGCTGGGAGCTGGCAACGATTAGAAAGATGATCAATAAAAATTGTTTTTTCATTTTATGCCTTGCAAGATTTTTCTAGGACCCTGAAATTTGATCGAATGGGATTATCGTGGAGTCTTGTGCCTGATTTTATCCTACTAAGTAAAGAGTAGGGATTTCTACAAATCCCTAACCAAAATTTGGAGGACGGAACTACTAGCTTGTGCGTCTAACCCTGTTTACTTAAACTTGCGCTAGATCCCCTGAGTAAGAAACCAAAGTAGCCTTGAGCACCTTTTTCTGTTCATGCAACTGAGTTAAGAACTTAGTATTGCCATCTTTTAAGCGAACTTCAATGGTAAGCTCAAAATAGCTCGGGTTAAAGCTTTTTGACTTCACCTGGTTGATTCTAGTCTCACTATTGATCACAGCCATAATCTCGTCTTCATCAACGGACGGATCACATTGCATCACCAAAAGATAAGGAATCTCTTCTGACTTATTTCTGGTGAAAAGAAGAAGAACCAAAGTTAAAACAATAGAGCTAATGATCGTTAAGTGGAAGTAACTGACACCGTTACCAAGTCCCACTGCAATGGCCCAAAAGATATAAACCAAATCAACGGGGTCTTTGATCGCCGTTCTAAAACGAACAATAGAAAGGGCACCAACCATACCTAATGACAGAACTAAATTCCCACTGATGGTCATAATGATCATGGTCACAACCATGGTTATGGCAACAAGAGAGATGTTGAAAGATCTTTGGTACAAAACACCTTGGAAGGTTTTTCTGTAAATAAAGAAAATAAAGCTTCCCATCAAAAAAGACATACCTAAATTGATTAGGATATCAACAACAGTGAATCGCTCCACTCCGCTTTGCATGGCGATAAAGCCTTTATTGAAAATATTTGAAAATGTAACTTGATTCATCGCGACTAATTATCCTCCCAATTTAATGATTTGTTGTATCGACGCCCGAGGGTATATTTACTAATTGCCTGCCTTTCGAAGGCATCGAGTTGCAGGCATTGTTGAATGTGCTGAGGCAAGCAGTTTTCATACTTGATCTCTAATATTTGTTTCCCTTCTAAAACTACAGGGATAGTGTGCATTGAACTTGAAAAGAGATCAAAGTCACTATTGTTCGCTCGTAAGTTTTTATCCACAGTAATACGCAGATTAAAAAAGTCAAACATGAAAGCGTCACGGTCGTAATCGATGATTAACTTTGGCCTGTAGTGGCCCCTGGAAAAGGCGATAAAAATTTTATTCAGGACTGGATTTTCATAGGTTAAAAGTTCCCCATAGTCCCCATCAATAATTTTATATGCACTGGCCTTGCTGATCGTAGCTGTTTCTTTAAAAATCTGGTTATTCCAGCGATTTTTTATCTCAAACTTTACAACTTCAGAATTAGTGTCATAAATCCGCATGCGGTACTTCACCCGAAACTTGATCCCCGCTTGCTTTTCAAAAAGGCATTCATCATCGTGAGAATCAAAATAGAGGCTCCGAATGTAATAGCCCTCGTAGGGCGTACTATGGGGGTCAGGAGGCAACACATGAGACAATCTGCCCACCAATTCATGGTAACCCAGATTGTTGATATAGTATTTAAGCTCGTGGCGTTTTACTTCTAAATTCTTCATGTTTAAATACTAATAAATTACGATCTCAAGGTTCAATCTCAAAGTTCATGCCCAATGCACGAATATCAGAGTTTTTAGGAATTTCCTCGTTTGGGATAAAGGACTCATCTACATTTAACTCCACAAAATTGATTCCAGCCGGCAAAACAAGCATTTGGGTCAATTTCCCCGTGCTTGAAAAGTGTTTTTGGTATTGTATCTTCCCATTCACCTTGATCACAATTTTGCGACCTTTAAACACAGTAAAGGTTAGATTTTTCTCTTCTGCCTTCTTTGAAATTATAATCACTCCGCCACTGGGCCCTTGGCTCCAATTATCAGAGTAGCGATTCAGATGAATCACCTTTTGCTGTTTCAAAAAAGCTAATTTTTCTAGCGGCGTTTCCAAGCTTTGCAGTTGTCCAGATATGCCATCAGATAAAACGTAATTGTTGCCCAGATGGTTTAAAAAGTCTACGAGAGCTTTTTTATCCAGCCGATTTTGACGAAATTTATGAGCTAGCGGAATCAATTTTTGGTAACCTGCTCCACGGGTATCTATTTTGCGTGATGGTCCATCAAAATTTATTCGTCCCATGCTCCACTGGGAAAATAATCCCAAAAGTAAAAAGGACGTAAGTAGCAGGACAAAGCCTGAACTTGGAAAGTAGTTTTTTTTGCTCATGGTCTGCTACCTTGGTTTAGTTTGACCCTACTGCCAACCCTATCTAGTAAAGGTTGCAAGGGTCTAAATTTTTCTAGATTAAATAGGGAATCAGGGCCTATCTT
>JASJGK010000248.1:0-12392 GCA_033791585.1 SAR324 cluster bacterium
TTGTAGCTATAGATGTAATTTTTTTTACGATAAAAAATAATTAAAGTTTTTTAAATGCCTGCCGAAGTAGAAACTAGGAGGATTTTCATGCCCAGTTTTTTTAAACTCATTTATTTTATTTTGCTTGTTGGTTATTTTATCTATGTACCAATGCAGGCTCAGGCCCAAGATACTTTGTCCCAGGCAAACGCTGTGGTCAGTGATGTTGAAGGTAAAATAGCTGGTGCCACCAGTATTTTTGGCGGTCAAAACTCCGCTGGTTGCGATTTAAATTACCTAGGAACCTATGATGATGTAGATATTGCCTATAACCAAACCAAAGGAAATGTCGCTGGCGACGTTGTTGGCATCGATGGAACGGCGAAAGGTTCTTGTTTTTTTGAAATTATGGGAAACAAAAAAGAAGGTGGAGTGCAGCGATTTCGCTACGAAAGTAAATTCGGTGATCTCGACCCAACAGCCGCATCTATAGTTAACCCCTTGGATGCGAGGGGCGACCCTAAAACCCAATTAGAAGATAAAAAAGCATCTATCCAAAAACTTTCTTCTGATATCGCCCCTTTTTACCGCATGCCGAATCTGGTTTTATGGTTAAAGGAGGAGTTTTACTCTAGTGAGATCTATATAAAAAGCACCTATGGCTCAGACCTTTTATTTTACTCCTATGATAATTCTGTTGATCCAACAACCTTAAGCCCTGATAACCACTACTGGGTCGAAATTCACCTAGAAGAGGTATTAGTTTCTTACGATACCACCTTCCCCTTGACCAACAAGCCAATGCGGCTTTCTTATTTTGATTTAGTTTACCAAAAACCTGTGTTGATTCCCAATGCCTCAACAGCGGTCAGGCCTTATGATATCTATCAACCCCAGTTTATAGCTTCTGGCTACCAAATCGATATAAAAGACCTGCCCATGCCGCTTTTTCCAGAATTGACTCTTGATCTTTCTTATGGTTTTTCTCAAAGTGGCACCATGAAGATCAATGCCTCTGCCGTCAGCCTCGTGCCTGATGAGGTGGATATTTCCCTTACAAAATTAGGGGTTGGTTTAGATTTACAGCTTAGTCAAAATTTTCATGTCGCCTACCGTGGTGATTATATGTGGATCTACCTCAAGGATACTGCCCTAGATGACCCCTTAATAAGTCTGGATGCCATCAACCATATTTCTATGCTGTGGAAGTTCTAGTTTCTTAGCCTCGTTTTTGAATAAGGGCTTCTGGCCTATTTTTCTAAATAAAGTCTCCAAAAAATCTAACAAACCCTATATTTGTCAACTCCCTCAAATCAAGGTAGCTTTGTGTAAAGGTTCTTTTTTGAGGCTGGCTTATGATTTCTATTCCATATTGGGTGTTTTTCATCCTATTATTTGGCAGCATTTATGCGGTGACTCGCACTCTATTCTTGCCTAGCCTCCGCTGGTTCTTTCGTAGAAAGGTCAATAAACTGGTAGACCAACTCAACAATAGCCTGGATATCCAACTCCAACCCTTTAAGATGACCAAGCGCCAAGCGTTAATAGACCGCTTGATCAATGACCCTTTAATCTTGGCCGCTGCGGAAGAATACATTGAAGAAAAAGAGGTTTCCCAAACCCAAGCGAATATAATGGTCTTGGAGTATGCCCGTGAGATTGTTCCCTCCTTTAACGCTTACTTCTATTTTAAGGTAGGCAACTGGTTGGCTAGAAAAACCTCTCAGCTTTTTTACCGAGTTAGACTAGGCTTTATGGATGAGGCCAAATTGAGAGCCATTGACCCTAAATCCTCCATTGTGTTTGTTTTAAATCATAGAAGCAATATGGACTATATATTAGTCAGCTATTTTGTTTCTACCAAAACCGCCATCAGCTACGCTGTCGGTGAATGGGCCAAGGTTTGGCCCTTACAAAGTTTAATCCAGTCTTTAGGAGCCTATTTTGTAAGGCGCAAATCTAGCAATAGTCTCTACAGAAAAGTGTTAGAGCGCTATGTACAAATGGCCACCAGCGGCGGGGTAACCCAGGCAATTTTTCTAGAGGGCAAACTGACCACAACGGGCAAATTACAAGAGCCAAGACTGGGCCTTTTAGACTACATTTTACGAAACTACGACCCGCAAACTCAGAGAGACATAACCTTTATCCCTGTGGGCATCAACTACGATCGAACCTTAGAAGACCGCTCCCTGCTTAAAACCAAAGGCCATGGCGGCTTAAAGGCTGCGGGTATTGCCAGATCCTTATGGATTACCTTCAGCTTTGCTCTTAAAATGACCTTCTATAAAATCATTGGCCGCTGGTATCGCTTTGGCTATGCCTGTGTAAACTTTGGCGCACCTATTTCCACCAAACAATATCTAAAAGAAACCCAGGTGGACTATGCAAATTTAAATAAAGCCGACCGCTTTACTGTGGTGGAAGCCTTAGCTTTTAGGTTGATGGGGAAAATTGGTGGCGTGGTTCCAGCCCTACCTGTGGCTATATTGTGTCAGGTATTTTTGCAAACAGGGGGTGAACAACAAGACCAATCCGAAATAAAAAATAAATTTTTTAGCTTTGTTACAGAGTTGCAAGCCCAAGCTGTTCATGTTTATATTCCAAGAGGAAACATTGATTATACATTTGCTGTAGGCCTTAGGATGCTAATTTTAAGAGGGTTAGTAATTGAAGATGGAGATATGCTCCAGGCTAACGCAGAGGAAACAGGACTTTTTCAATACTACGCAAATTCCATTGAACATTTTAAGCCGCTCCCAGAAAAATGAGAACAGATATAAAAGATTGGAAACAAGAGCATTTAATTTGGTATATTGAGTTGATTGTTCACGCTATGGATGCTGATGATGATATCACTTCAGCTGAAATGGAGATTCTCGCTAAGGC
This sequence comes from SAR324 cluster bacterium, assembly GCA_033791585.1. Taxonomy (GTDB): domain Bacteria; phylum SAR324; class SAR324; order XYD2-FULL-50-16; family XYD2-FULL-50-16; genus JASJGK01. The sequence goes on from JASJGK010000248.1 coordinate 2,869, forward strand.
CTGTCGGCTTTTAAAAAGCACAGGTGAGCGAGAGCGAATTGTTAAGCTCTTAGAAAGTGAAAAGCCACCTGTGGGTATCCCCCCTGCAGAGTTAAGCCAGCAAGACTTAGCTTGGGTCTTTACTCAGGTCGTAGCTGTTTTTATCGCTGATTTTGACTTTTCCAGAGAAGAAGATGAGTTTTTATCTCACCTTTCTTGGCTTTTCAACCTTTCTGACCACTACTTTGAAAAGCTTCTTGCCTGGGCGAAAGAAGGGTTTAAGTGGAAACAGAGCCTGCTTGAAATTTTCAAAGAAGAACAACTGCCAGAAGACTTTGCCCCTGAGTTTATTGTGCCCCTGCACTTGTTTAACAGCGAGCAAACCATGTGGTATGCTGAGATGATAGTCTCTGCCATTGTTATAGATGAAGTGATAACAGATGACGAATTGGTGCTTTTTAAAATGGTTGTTTCTTTTGTCAGGGAAAAGGAAAATAATCAAAAGCTTTTAAGTGCCTTGAGAAACCGCCAAATGCCCAAAATGCACCCGCCCCAAGGAATTGAAGAAGCCACTCTAAAACGGGTGTTGATTGAAATTATCAATCACTTTATCTTTAATAATGAACAGGGCGATAGTGAGCAGGCTTTTGTAAAGGAATTGAGTGAAGCAACCAAGCTTTCGAGCGAAACTTTGGCTTTGAGCTTACAGTGGTGGCGTGAAGGGATTGCATGGCTGAGCCATGCAGACCAACTAATTAAAGAAGTTTCGTAATTTTAGATATTTAATTAGGTTTGAGTTGCTATAGCTTAAGAAGCTATTTCAAGCACCCTGACAAATTGGTGATCGACAATCATCTCTCTCTTATCTGATTCTTCGATGTGCCAAACTTTAAGGTCTTGGTCACACCAACCGACTGCTTTTCTCTCTGGGTTGGAGCGAAACTCTAATTTAAATAGGTCAAATCCCTTTGGTGCTTTCATATTTTACATCCTTGTAGTCAATTTATTACACAGCTATGACTATTAGAGATGCTAATCTTGTACCAAATAGAGCTTGTTTCTGCTTTCGAAGGCAAGAAGGAAGGGATTTCTTTGCTCAGGGGGTTTCTAAAGCGAAATTAAAGCAGAAAATAATTTTAGCTCCTATCAAAACTGGTTCAACTAGATTGGGGGCTTTTAGGTTATTTGCCCTAGGTGATTTTATCCAATGAGATTCTAGTTAAATAGGCCGAAAAAAAATCGCCACAGGCTGCAAGATAAAACTACCAAGGATAGTAGAACCAAATAATTGGCACAGTTCCATCAGAGCCAGTAGCAACATCAACTCGGTAAACAAAGCCCGAGCCTGTTACCATTCTAAGGCCAGCACCTGCACTTGACCTTGATTCATTGCCTAATTCCGCTTCTGTTTCCGCCACGGTTCCCGTTTCATAGAAAAATGCCGCCTGCACACCTGTTCTGGTGTCAGACCAGATCCAATAGTTTAAGGGGGTAAATTCTTCTGTTAGGTTTATTCTAAGTTCTGTTGAAACATATTGGGTGTGTCCCCCTGAAAATCGACCTGAGCCGTAACTTCGAAGTTGATTTAAACCACCCAAAGATGCGGCAGTACCATTTTTATTTTGGTCGGCAAATTGTTGCACCAAATCATCTTGGGTAGCCTCACAAACAGTGTCACCTGTTTCACAGGTAAGGCCTAAAATTTCGAGTAATGTATCACTGTCTGTTACCCCTTCATCCCTCACAATAGCGTCTGAGCGAAAACCATGGAAAGCCCAGGTAGAACGCTGGCCAATGGGAATGTAAAACTCCACTGTTTTATTTATCTGATAAAAGTCTGCTGAGTAGGCATCTGCCCTTGGGGATTCGGACTTTTCCATCTTCAACCGAATGCCTTTTCTGGCATCTTGTCGGTCATCAGTTAAGTCTAGAGTGACCCCCTGCATAGTGCCTTCATTTTCTTGCATGTAAGGCTCTGTAAGGTTTGCAATCAAGGCACCTTCGGAATCACGAATTTTAGCTACTGTTAGATTTTGTTTTAGTTTTTGCTGGTATAGCTCAATCCGCCTTTCCCACAAGGTTAAGTTGACTTGGTAGTCTAAGGAATCCAACTCTGTAACTTCAATAAAGGTAAAGTCATCCTTTTGTGAATCCATGCCCCTTGTAGAGTAATTCTGGATCGAAATGGTGTCTAGTTGTTGTTTTTGAGCGCTGACATAAATAAAATTAGGGATGAGAAAAACATCCGAAACCGCCGCAATGGACCCAGTCACATCACCTGTTATCTGGCCTACAGTAACATCGGCTCTGCTTCCAAACATATTTGAAGCGGAACCCATAAATATAAATCCGCTACCTATACCAGGGTATTCATATGGGAAGGGAACAAGGTAATAAGCTGGCTCACCAGGGAATTGCTCTTTCCTGCGGTCAGGGAACAAGGCAAAGGCCGATTGCACCAAAAGGTTTAAGAGCAGGATAAATAGAAAAGTTTTTTTCATAGTTTGTCCACTAACAGAGATACTAAAGGTTTTATCTTGGGTTCACTGATTTTAATCAGTCAATTTTCATCTAAAATTATAGTTGACTAAAAAATTATAGTTGTCTATAGTTTTTTTATGAAAACCTTAAATCACTCAAAATATTTAGCCTTACCCCAAAGGCAAAAAAAATTCGCAAAAACTAAAATTGCTCTTTTGCAAGCCTTCACAAAAGAGTTAACCACAAAGAATTTAGCATCAATTTTTATCAAAGATCTATGTTTGGAAGCAGAGGTTTCAGAGCCAACATTCTATAATTATTTTACGTCAAAACAGCATATTCTTCTTTACTATATCCAAGTTTGGTCGATAGAAATGGGGATTCTAGCCCATTCCTTAGAGGCTAAGCAAAGTTCAAATCTACAGGTTATCCGAGACATCTTTACAACAACATATAAAGATATGGTAGCGAACCCCCAGATCACCCTTGAGGTTATAGCTTTCGAAGCTTCTACTCGCGAAAGCGTAAGGCCGCATGAGATTACATTGGCAGAAAAATGGCTTTATTTTCCAAAAGATGATGCCGTTGAAAAGATTCTAGGCATGGGGTTAAAAGGCCTTTTGCCGCCTTTGATTAAAAAGGCTGTTGATTCTGGGGAATTACCGCGGGATACAGACCAAAAACTATTGTTTCTTCTTTTGTGCTCTCTGTTTTTTGGAACATCTCTGATACTAATCAAAAATAATCCTGACAAGCTCCCTGAACTTATTGCCTCTGAACTGGATTTTATATTTTCTAAGGTTCAAGGTTGAAGCGGCTCTCTCTACGGCAAAGTTGGTACTAAATGAGGCAAAGATGATTGAGTTTTAGGTTTTCATTCTTGGATGCGTCATTCTTTGTCGATATGTGTTTTGCTACGAACTGATTCATTGGCTAGGCTCAGGGGTTCTAAATTGAATTCTAAACTGTAACTTCTTCTTTCTACCCTGCTATTCATTTGAGTCCGACCTTGTGAACCTTATTATAAAGTGAGGTATCCACCGAATGGAGACAAGCTCACTTTACCGACCACCCAAAAAATTTACAAAAACCTTAACTAGGAGTATGACAAAGAAATAAAACTATTAATGGATAGGCTAAAATGAAATCGATTTTTTGTCACAAAAAGGCCTGCAAGCATGTTGCAGATGATGTTCTTCTTGAAAAGGAGGTGCAGGGAATGAAATTTCACCTTTATTTTAAAATCTCGCTGATTTTTTACCTATTTGCATCAGATTTTCTAATAGCACATGGCGACCATGCTTATAAAGCGCATGTGCATTTTCTCTATGCAACCTTCCTGATCATCGACTTTTTGCTTTTGCACCGACTCAAGCACAAAAAAAATATTACGCTAACAGGTGTCACCTGTATGCTTATGGATACGGCTTTAATCACTATCTTGCCCTTTTTGTGGTATGCGCCCCTTTATGCAGAGGGAGCTTCGAGTGTTTTTTTGCTTAAAACCTCTATGCCTTTAGTGGCCATTGGTTTTATAGCCATTAACGCTATGGCTATCCGCCCGCAATACCCTGCAATTATGTCAATCAATGCGACTTTGGTATCGGCCTTTTTATTCTTTTTTGTCACAAGCGACCCGAATATTGTTCTTTCTAACAACCTTGTGGATACCTACTATGGAGCTTCCCAAAGCCCTGTACTCTATTGGGTCAACAGCTTAGGATTTTTGCTTTTTGGCGCAGGTTTAAGCTTCCTCACCTGGAATTTTAGAAAAACCATTAAAGAGGTTGTAAACCTTGAAAAAGCCAACACTCAAATGGGTAGGTATTTTTCTCCTGATGTTGCAAGCAGAATAGCTCAGGCAGAAAACGACTTTTTACAACCAGGCGGGAAGAAACAACACGTGGCGGTGATGTTTATGGATATTAGAAATTTTACTAAAATGAGCGAGGAGCTTACCCCTTTAGAGGTAACCACCTTTCTTTCTGACTACCATAATCGAATTGTTAAAATTATCTTTCAATATGGCGGCACCCTAGACAAGTTTATGGGTGACGGCATTATGGCCACTTTCGGCACCCCTGAAACCACAGATGATGACCTCTCTCGTGCTTTGGAGGCAGGTGTAGCCATTAAAGCTGCCATGGTTCAATTGAACCTAGAAAGGGATGCCAAAGGCTTGCCCCCAATTGGCCAGGGGATTGGCCTGCATTTTGGCGAGGTGATTGCTGGCAACATTGGCACAGAAGACAGATTAGAATACACAGTGATCGGTGATACAGTAAACATAGCCAGCAGGCTAGAAAGTGCCTGTAAAGAAACAGGGGCTAACTTTATCATTTCAGGGATTGTAAATGATCAATTGCAAAACCGACACCCAACACTTTCTTTAGGCCCCATTAATTTGAAAGGGAAAAAAGACCCTATGGAACTGTTTTCTGTGCAGACTGCGACCTAGCAGCCTATTAAAATTTGGCTGCCCTTTATGCTAATCAAATTCTTACAATTCGATTGTAAACCACAGGTAGCCAAGTTAACCTAATTCCAATTGCTGTGGGCTGAAGCTTTTTCGCCCAAGTATCAACTTTTTCCTTTAAAGGGATATGAGCACTATCAATAGAAGTTTTTTTTATCTTCTTCCCCTTGTAGGTTTCTTTTTCTTGAGCGTCCAGACAAACTTTCTGCCTGACTTGGCTCATATTAATCAAAGCCAAGCCATTTCATTGTCTATCTTGCTCATTGCGGCAACCCTATGGGTTACCGAATGGACACCTTTATATATAACCTCTTTTATCATATTATTCTTGCAGGTGACTTGGCTATTGCCAACCTTGCATAAAGTGGTTTCCACATCCGATAGACAAGCTTACTACAGCCCTTTTTTCTCTGATATTATCTTACTCTTTTTAGGGGGCTTTATCTTGGCTTCGGCTCTGCATAAATATGCTCTAGATGCGAGAATTGCCAATTGGTTACTCAAAAGAACTGGCAGCAAGCCTGCTAATGTAATGCTAGGTATGATGATCATCTGCGCTATACTATCCATGTGGATGAGTAACACAGCAACCACAGCCATGATGTTCGCTATCCTTTTGCCTATTTTAGATAAAATACCAGCTGGCAACCCATTTTCAAAAGCTTTGGCCCTCTGCATCCCCTTTGCTTGCAACTTAGGCGGACTGGGCACACCGATCGGCACACCTCCAAACGCTATAGCCATGAACTATCTGGCCGAAGCTGGCCTGAACATTAGCTTTGGCCAGTGGATGATGGCGACTTTTCCCTTTTTGATTCTCTTTCTGGGTCTCTTGTGGTTTGTATTGCTTAAAATTTATCCACCTGGCGACCTCGTATTAGAGTTGCCTCATATGGAAAACATGCCCCTTACTGCCAAGCATTATTTTATCATCTTCACTTTTTTGCTTACTATTTTAGGATGGTTGACCACTAAGGTGCATGGCTATTCAATTGGTACAGCCAGCCTGTTGCCCGTATTGTTAATCTTTGGCTCTGGCTTGCTGAAATCCTCAGACTTTAAACAGCTACCTTGGGACGTTTTATTTATGGTAGGCGGCGGTATCTGCTTAGGTGTTGGCTTAAAAGAAAGTGGCCTGACGAAAGAGATCGTTAACCTTGTGCCCGTTGGGGCGCAGGTGATCACCATCATCATCACCTTTGCTGTGCTCGCAAGTTTAATGACAACTTTTATGAGTAACACAGCAACGGCAAACCTGCTCATTCCCTTGGCTGTTTCTATTGAGGGGCCAGTGAGTTTGATCATATTAACTATTGCTTTATGCTGCTCTACAGCCATGGCGCTACCTGTATCCACCCCTCCCAATGCCATCGCATTTGGTAGTGGTCTTTTAGAAACTAGAGACATGATCAAGCCTGGGGTAATCATCACCCTAATCGCTTTGGTTGGTTTGCTCTCATTTGGCTCGCTTTACTGGCCTATCGTACTCGGAGTATAAATTATGGAAGCACATGTTCAAACTTGCCAAAAGTGCCATTGCACAACTTTAAAAAATACTCTCTGGCGTGAACAAGGCGAACCAGATAAGGTTTTTGTTGAGTGTGGCGATTGTGGCGAGCTGGTAGCTCGCTATGTTATTGCTCAAGGGGGATACTACCATCACCTAAAGGGGTTTTCTTCCTTTATTCGTGGTCTTTCTAGATCAGGAGAAATGATGAGTGGAAACAATTTGCAAAAAGAATTTGAAAGTATCCAAGAGGATGCCCTAGCAAACTTTGAAAAAGCTAAAGAAGTGCTTAAAATCAAAGGGCATAAGATTTAAAAACTTGTAACATCTTAGGGGCTAAAAGCCCTAAAGCTGCTATACTAGAGCAATGCCAGAGCTATATGGTTTTTAGCTTTTTTGCGAAAAAAGCAAAAAAAACGCATCCGCCCCTTGCAAAATATTCAGAGTTCCGTATATACTAATATACAAAAAAAGCCTCGGTTATTATGACGCGGGCTTACCTATTTTTACGACAACCTTTTTTAGAAAAAGATCATGGCCATCGTCTCGAAAAAAATTACCCGTTCTGTCAGAGCTCAAACTCCTGGTACAGGCAAGAAAAAACAAAGCAGCCTTTTACCACAGTACAATGAGAAGACTCCCCCCTGTCAAAATGCTTGCCCCAGTAGTGAAGATATCCGTGGCTTTTTAACCACAATTGCTCAAGCTGATGAGTTTAACAACACCCCAGAAAACGCAACGCAACTTGCTTGGGAAAAGTTAACCGAAAAGAATCCTATTCCAGCTGTTATGGGCCGTGTTTGCCCGCACCCTTGCGAAACCATGTGTAATCGTGGCCAAAAAGATGAATCAGTAAACATCAACCGTGTCGAAATGGCGATTGGTGATTTTGGTTTAGAAAATTCATTGCCTCTTGTTAAGATTACAGACGAATCAACAGGCAAAAATATTGCTGTGATTGGCTCTGGTCCTGCTGGCATCTCTGCCGCTTACCAGCTTGCCATTCGTGGGCACCAAGTTACTGTATACGACGATAAAGCTGAGCCAGGCGGAATGCTTCGCTACGGTATCCCAGCTTATAGATTGCCCCGTGAAGTGCTTGCCGCTGAATTACAAAAAATCTGGGACTTAGGTGTTACACTAAAGTCAAACACCAGAGTTGGTAAAGACATCAGCTTAGAAGACCTCAAAAAGAACAATGATGCTGTTTTTATGGCAATCGGCGCACAGACAGGCAGAAAGTTACCAATTGATGGCAGCGAAGCTGCTAACGTGACTACAGGTGCTGAATTTTTACTCGATCACAACCTAGAGAAGATTACCTCTCTAAGTGGTAAAGTATTAGTGATCGGTGGTGGTGATGTTGCTTATGATGCTGCTCGAACCTCTTTAAGGCTTGGCGCTTCTGAAGTGATCATGGCTTGTAGAGAAACCAAAGAATTAATGCCTGCAACCTTAGATGAAATTCATCACGGTGAAGAAGAAGGCGTTGTGTTAAAAGATGGTTACACACCAAAGGGAATGACAAAAACAGGCGACAAGGTTACTTCGGTTCAATTTCTAAAAGTTGAAGTTGGCGAAAAGAACGAGTCTGGCTGGCATGAGTTTACTGAAATTGCAGGCTCTGAGCTTTCAATTGATGTTGATCACGTGATTACAGCAATCTCACAGGCACCCGACTTTGCAGGTTTGGAAGAATTAAAGAATGAAAAAGGCTGGACAACAGCAAACGGCCAATATGGCAGAATTTCAGACGATAGCAATGTTTGGGCAGGTGGTGATATCACCCGTGGCCTAGGCCTTGTAACCGAAGCCATTGGCGACGGTCGCATCTCAGCTGAAGCCATTGATGCTTTTGTTATGGGTAACGAGTACAAACCAGTTCCAATGCCTAAGGTTGTATCTTACACAAGCATGAAGCTTGAGTTTTACCCTGAAGCACCTAGAAATAGCACTACTGATGTTGCTGTATCTGAGCGTGTTAAAAACTTCGCTAAAACTGTACTTGGTTTTGATGCTACTACCTTACTTTACGAAGCAACTCGTTGTATGAGTTGTGGTGGTTGCTTTGATTGTGACACTTGCTGGAGTTACTGTGGTGATTCTGCAATCAACAAGCTTTCAAAAGGCCAGCATTATTCTTTCAACCTAGACAAGTGTATCGGCTGCTCTAAGTGCGCTGAAGAATGCCCTTGTGAAATGATCGATATGGTTTAATGTCTGAGAAATTTCTAAATTATGAAGACCTAGTTCAAGAGTTATTGCCTCTTGTAAAAGAGGTAATGCCTTGGGAAGTTGAAGCCGCTATGAAAGGCGAAGGCTACGAAGGCTTGGTTTTAGATATCAGAGAACCAACCGAGACTAGTGTTTGTGTGATCAAAAATAGCCTCTGTGTGCCCCGTGGGGTGCTGGAAGCCGCTGGATGCGCCGGGTACGACGAAACCGAACAAGCTCTGTTGGACGCTAGAGATAAACAAATCATCGTTGTCTGTAGATCAGGAAAACGCAGCGTTTTCGCCGCCCATACTTTAAATAGGATGGGTTACAAAAATGCCGTTAGTTTGAAGACAGGTATCCGTGGCGTTGCTGATGCCTTTTATCCCTTGTATCGGGATGATGAAGAGGTGGATGAGGATGAGGTAGAAAAGTTTTTTTATCCCGACGCTTAAACGAAGTTTTTGGGATATGGCAGGGCCGCAGGCCCCTTTAGTGGCGTCAGCCTACCAAAATATTTTAGGGTTATTCGCGCAGCGAATAAGTTCCTTAGGCCATTTATGGCCTACACAAAGAAATCAAAAGCCGAAGGCTTTTTCTCAATTGAAACCGCCGCAGGCTCCAGAGCTTCGAAGGCCAAGAGGAACCCAATCATATAGGTTGCTCAGCCTTAGGAACATCCTAAAGCCAAAATAATTTTAGGTATATAAAATGAAAAGCCCATTGCTTGTTCAAAGTAATGGGCTTTTTTTTGCCCATTTTTTTGCGAAGGTTTAGGGATATGGATGGAAAGGGCCGAAGGCCCCTTTAGTGGCGCCAGCCTACCGAAATATTCTAAAGAAGCGCCGCAGGCTCCAGAGCTTAGAA
>JASJGK010000249.1:0-10099 GCA_033791585.1 SAR324 cluster bacterium
ATAGTATAAAAACATGAACTAATGTTTACTTTTTTTAATATAACAAGACTTTTAAAAAAAAACCAAGCCTTTTCTAAAATTATTGTAATAAATTAAAAAAGTTAGAATTTAAAAGTAAAAACACACGCAACAGCGATCAAATGTAAACAAAAGCCTAAAGTGGTACCTCTTAGGGCATTTTTAGCTAAAGAATTTGGAAAGAGATGGAAAAAGCACAAATATCATTGGAAATCGAAAAGGGGATGGATCTGAAAATTGAGGTTTCAGATTCATGGGATAAAAAGACAAAAGTTAAAGAAGACTCGCCAGGATTTTACAATCAAACCAGAGATTTTAGTGAGGCAGTACAAATCATTCGCCCCCTAGTGGATAAAGTGTTGCAGCCATTAAAGACATTGGAGCGGCGGCCCGATGAAATCAGTTTAAATTTTGGATTTTCTTTTACAAAGAATTCAGAGCTGATTTTAAAAGAAGGCGGAAAGGAGGCCCATATACAGGTAAATTTGACTTTTAAGGATGAGTCAAAAGGTGAGTAGAGGCTAGCGTGGTTTGGTCTTGGTAGCCGTTTGTTATTTACAGCTCAGGTGAATTTGACTTTTAAAGATGACTCTAAAGGTAAATAGGGCTTATAGGGTTTCGCCTTGGTGGGCCTTATCTACAGCTTAAGCCACTGTTTCGATTTGCCTAGGGTTTTTAGCTAAAACTATTTGAGTTTTAGCTAAAGCTTCAAGGCAACAAGGTTGCCTGCCTTTAAGAATCGCCTTCTAGCCAGAGTTCGGTTCCAGCCTTTGATCTTCCTAATAGGGATATTGTAAGATTTGGAAATACTCCAAAAGCTTTCCCCTGCTTTTACTCGGTGGTAGGTATAGCCTTTTTTCTTAGAGCTTTTTTTGTTTTTGTGTTTGATAGCTCTGTAAGAATAGTCTGCTGAAACAGGCAGCATAATCTTTTGCCTTATCCGCAAGACCCTTTTACGATTTAAGCGGTTAAAGGCAACAATTTGACTAATGGGCACCCCATAACGTCTGGAGATAGACCAAAGGGTGTCGCCTCGGCGCACTCTGTGGTGTTTCCAAAAGCGTTTTCTGGATTTTTCTAAGTTTTTAATGCGGTCCGCATCAAAACTGGTGTTTGGCGGTACTGCGATTTCAAAGTATTCTTGGTCGGCAGGCGTAACTCCCCTGGGCACATTGGGGTTAAAGCTTGCCAGTAGCTGCTTTTCAACCTTAATCACCTTGGCAACTTGGGCCAAGCTAACGCCACCAGGCACAGTCATAAAGTCTTTGGCCACTTCGGCCTCTCTTGGTGGCCTAGGATTAAAATCGTAAGCTTCCAAGTTTGCAAAGAGGATATTTACTGCGAAAAACCCAGGAACATAGCCTCTGGTTTCACGAGGTAATTTTAAAGACCAATAGTCAAAATATTGGTTTTTTCGTTTTGCTTTGCGGATGGTTCTTCTTACCTTTCCAGACCCTGCATTATATGCAGCCAAAGCCAATTCCCACTCACCTAATTCTTTATGTAGTTGTTTTAGGTAGCGTGCTGCAGCATAGGTTGATTTTTCAGGGTCATAGCGGTCGTCATGCCACCATGAGGTGCTTAAATCAAAATGGTGGCCTGTACGGCGCATAAACTGCCATAGGCCCAAGGCATTTGCATGGCTACGTGCCTTAGGGTTGAAATTTGATTCAACTACAGAAAGATAAGCTAAGTTTGGGGGGAGTTCATATTGGGCAAAAATTCTATCGATCATCCCTAAGTATTTAGCAGAGCGTTCGATAGCAATGTCAAACTGTTCTCGTTTGCGCCCAGTGTACATATCTATAAAGCGTTCTACTTTGCGATTGCTATATAGGGTGATGTTTTCTTGCCTTTCAAAGGATTTTTTAATCTCTTCACCGTTACCAGTTCTGGAGGTTTGTAATTCCTTAGAAATTTCTTCGTCTAGGCTTAGAGCCTCAACCTCTTCTTTACTTAGCTTTTTTTCTAGGGCAGCTGGTTTTTCGGCATAGTCGATTTCAGGCACAGCTAATTCTTGCGCAGAAAGCCCAAAGGGCTGACTTAGAATAAATATTAAAAAGAGGTAGACTGTTTTTTTCATATAATTTTTAGATTTACTTTTCTTAACTCGTTTAATGGAAACTGTAAAGAAGAAGTGGGCTAGAAATGCTTGCTTTCAGGCATGGGAGCGCATAGACTAGTGTTTCGGCGGTGGGTATTTTTCTTCGCCTTTTTTATTTTTGAACTTTAGAAATGCTACATCCCTCAGCATCTAAGTTCATCTCTTACTATAAAGCAAGTTACCTGCCACCAATGCCCGTGATTTCAGTAATTATTCCCCATTTTAACCGTTTCGGCTTACTCAGAAAAGCCATTTCCTCCGTTTTAATTCAAGATTATGGCGATTTTGAATTAATAGTGGTGGATGATGGTTCTACCGAGTCGGGCTTAGGCGAGCTACAGAAGGCCTATAAGGGTCAAGTGCAATGGTTGCTTTTAGAGCATGAAGGTGTGAGCAACGCTCGCAACCAAGGCGCGCGGATGGCTAGGGGCGAATGGTTGTGCTTTTTGGATTCCGATGACCAGTGGCATAATGGGAAGTTAGCCCAACAGGTGCTATTTCACAAAGAAAACCCTGAAATTAAAATTTCCCAAACGGGTGAAAACTGGGTAAGAAACGGAAAGCCGCACAAGATTCCTGCCAAATATAAAAAACAGGATGGAGACCTTTTTGCGCAGTCTTTAGAACTTTGCTCCATTAGCCCAAGCACCGTGATGATCAAAAAAGACCTCTTTTTTGCTCAAGGTGGTTTTGATGAACGCTTGCCTGCCTGTGAAGACTACGACCTCTGGTTGAGGGTCACAGCTACGGAAAAAATAGGTTTAGTGGCGTCTGACTTGATGACTCGATTGGGCGGCCATGCAGACCAGTTGAGTTTTAAGTATCCTGCAATGGATCGCTTTCGGGTTTTTGCTCTTTTTAAATTGCTCAACGGCAACATCTTGACTCGTGACCAAAAAGCCTTAGCCCTGGTAAACCTAAAGGGCAAGATTGAGGTCTTGGTGCAGGGTGCTGCAAAACGGGATAAGGATTTAAAAGAACTTGATGAAGCTTTGATGGTGGTCAAAAAGGGAGGGTTTGCCCCCCTTAAAGACCTTGCAGAACTGCTAATTTATTCTTGGGGTTGAGTTTTAATTTGGGGCTTAACCTGTTTCTCTAAAAAGTAAACCACAGCAAAAGAAACAATCATAATGCTTAGTGCCACCGCAAGGCCTTGGTCTAACGTCGGCAAAAAGTTCTCTTCACGTAAAATATGAATTTTGCCACGGATGATTTTGGTTTCTAACACTTCTTTATAAGGCCAAACTTTCCGTAAAGACCCAGTCATCAAACCTGTTAAAAATGCCATGGTTATCATTTCATAGCGGCTTAAAGTCCATGTTAAAACCCTAGAAAACCCTGTGATACCTAAGACGGCTCCAATGATAAAAAGGCCAATAATGGCCAGAGAATCCGCATTAAATGGGTCCCTTAAGGCACCCGTAATATACTGATACTTGCCTAATATTAACAGCAGAAAACTGCCGGAAATGCCGGGAAGGATCATGGCACAAATGGCGATCATCCCAGCAAAAATAATAAACCACCAGACTTCAGGTGTGGTTTTAGGTATCAGCCCTACGAGCATAAAAGCGAGGCCTAAGCCCACAACAAAGGTGAAACCTGCAAGGCCATCCCATTTGATCTGTTTTCCCAGTATTAATGTACTGGCGAGGATTAACCCAAAAAAGGCCGACCAAGTGTAGACAGGTTGCTCGGTTAGCAAAAAGTGCATGATGCGAGCTAGCGAAACCACTGCCGTGCCGATGCCTGCCAGCAGAATAACTAAAAAACGCAAGTGGACCTGTGAGATAAAATCTTTGATTTTAAAGGTGGCAAGTAATTTAATGGCCTTCAAATCAAAAGAGCCAATGGCAGCGAGTAGATTGGCATAGATACCTGAAATTAAGGCAATGGTTCCCCCTGAAACCCCAGGGACGATGTCAGCGGCACCCATCATCAGGCCCTTTAGGTAAAGCATTCCTGCTTCTTTTTTGGTCTTGGGTCCAGGCGAGTTAAAAAAGGCTTCTTTAAAGGTCATTTTGTTTCCTTGTAAATTCTAATATCGGGCAAATTTCTATATTTTTGGTCCAAGTCAAAGCCGTATCCCACAACCCAGTGGTTGGGCACTTGAAAACCAAGGTAGTCAATTTTAATGTCGGGAATGTCATGCTTTTTAAGCAGACAAACCAATTTAACAGAGCTTGCACCCTGCTCTTTTAGGTAGGGGATTACCTTTCTGAGAGTGTTGCCACTATCTAAAATGTCTTCAATTATAAAAACATTTTTGTCCTTAACTTGAACTTGACCCTCAATCTTAACTTCGCCCTGGGTTACACCGTCATAGCTTTTTGCGGTAATAAAGTGCAAATGCACCGAGTTGGAGCCTGAAGTTGAGAGAGCTCGGCTCAAGTCAGCAGCGAAGTATATGGCACCCTTTAAGACAACTACAAAATCTAGATCTTGTTCACCGGAGTCCTTCCCAATTTCTTGGGCTAGTTCTGCAATCCGATTTGCAATTTCTTTTGCTGAAATTAATAGGTCCATAAGGCTTTTTTTGTCTCTAGTTCACTTGCTTTCATCTTTGATCAATGGCATTATGGCTGTCAATCTATATCACTTTTAATAGTTTAAATATCCCATGAAGTACGAACCTGTAATTGGTTTGGAGGTGCATGCGCAACTCTCCACAGAATCGAAAATGTTTTGCGCCTGTTCCACCAAGTTTGGAGCAAACCCCAACGAAAACACCTGCCCCGTTTGCCTAGGCCTGCCTGGTGCCTTACCTACAATTAACGCCAAGGCTGTTGACTACGCAATTTTAATGGGACTGGCTACCAATTGCGAGATTCGCTTGGATAGCCAATTTGCCAGAAAAAACTATTTTTATCCTGATCTACCCAAGGCCTATCAAACGTCTATGTTTGATCGCCCCATTTGCGAAAATGGTTGGGTGGATATTGAAGTTGGTGGAAAAACCAAACGCATTGGCATCACTCGAATCCATATGGAAGAGGATGCAGGTAAACTAATCCATGATGGGCAAGACCCAAATGCTTCTTATGCCGATCTAAACCGAGCCAGTGTGCCCCTTATTGAGATTGTTTCTGAACCTGATATTCGTACCAGTGAAGAAGCCAAGGCTTACATGGAAAAAATTCATAGTTTTGTGACTTACCTTGGTGTTTGTAACGGGGATATGGAAAAGGGAAATTTAAGATGTGACGCTAACGTTTCCATACGCCCTGTGGGCCAAGAGGAATTTGGCACACGGACAGAATCCAAAAATTTGAACTCCTTTCGTAACGTTGCCCAAGCGATTGATGCGGAAATTGCGAGGCAAACAGACGAATTGCTTGATGGCGGGAGCATTCGCTTAGAGACACGGCTTTGGGACGCTGACAACCGAGTTTCTAAAGCTTTACGAGCTAAAGAAGAAAGCCATGACTATCGATATTTCCCCTGCCCCGATTTACCTGTCGTTTTAATATCCAAAGAGCAAGTAGACAAGTTGCAAGCCTCTCTACCTGAGTTGCCAGACCAAAAGGCCGAACGATTTCAGGCCGAACATGGATTAAGTAAGTATGATGCGAATGTGCTTGTGGCATCTAAAAAAGTGGCTTTCTTTTTCGAAGAAGCTGTGAAAAAAGGTGCTGATGCCAAACAGGCAAACAATTGGATCAACGGTGATTTGGCCAAGTTCTTAAAAGATGCAAAGCAAAACATTGAAGAGTGTAAGGTTACCACTGATCACTTGGTTGAGCTTTTAGCCTTGATAGAAGACGGCACGATATCGGGAAAAATTGCCAAAACTGTGTTCGAAGAAGTATTTAATACAGGTAAAACAGCAGCATCAGTGGTAGATGAAAAAGGCTTAAAGCAGATGAGTGACTCAGGTGAGTTAGAGGCCGTTTGCCAAGCCATTGTCGACGCTAACCCAGATAATGTTGCTGCCTTTAAAGGTGGTAAAGAAAAGTTATTTGGCTTCTTTGTGGGCCAAGTGATGAAAGAAACTAAGGGACAAGGCAACCCTAAAATGATCAATGAGATTTTAAAGAAACTACTCGCTTAAGGAAGAATAATAAAATGCAGGCCCAAGAAATATATCTAAAGGGCTACCAGCCCCCCAATCACCTAGTGGACTCGGTTTTTTTAACCTTTGAAATATTCGAAGGCCGCACTTTAGTTTCTAGCGAAATTAATTTTTTTGAAAACCCAGCTAACCCCAGTAATGTAGTAACGCTGCTAGGGCGAGGCGTGAAGCTGGTTTCTGTAGACCTAGCAGGAAAGCTTTTAAGTGATGGGGAATATTCGAAAGGCGAGGAATCTTTAACCATTCCCAATTGCCCCAAAGAATTTACTTTAAAACTAGTCACAGAAATTTATCCTGAAGAAAATAAAGCCCTAGAAGGCCTTTACCGCTCCAGCGGAATGTACTGCACCCAGTGCGAGCCAGAAGGGTTCCGCCGCATTACCTTTTTTCCCGACAGGCCAGATGTAACAACCAAGTTCACCACTAAGATTGTCGCTGACAAGTCCATTCCTGTTTTACTTTCTAACGGTAATAAAATCGATCAGGGTGACTTGCCAGATGGTAGGCACTTCGCCACTTGGGAAGATCCCTTTAATAAGCCCAGCTATTTATTTGCCCTTGTTGCTGGAGACTTAGTTGTAAACCGTAGCTCCTTCACCACCATGAGTGGGCGGGATGTGGTTTTAGAAATTTGGGTGGAATCAGCCAACAGCGATAAAACAGACCACGCAATGGCTTGTTTAAAGCAGTCTATGAAGTGGGATGAAGAAGTTTATGGGCTAGAGTATGACCTTGATATCTTTATGATTGTCGCTGTGGATGACTTTAATATGGGTGCCATGGAAAATAAGGGGCTGAACATCTTTAATAGCTCTTGTATCTTAGCCGATTCGCAAACGGCGACAGACGGTGAATTTTTAAACATCCAAGGCATCATAGGTCACGAGTACTTTCATAATTGGTCAGGCAACAGGGTGACTTTACGTGATTGGTTTCAGCTGAGCCTAAAAGAGGGTTTGACCATCTTTAGAGACCAAAACTTTACCCAAGATTTAAATTCCGCCTCACTGGGGCGTATCATGGACGTGAAGATGCTTAAATCTGCACAATTCCCAGAAGACCATAGCCCGATGGCCCACCCTGTAAGGCCAGCCTCTTTTATCGAGATCAATAATTTTTATACTAGCACCGTCTATAATAAGGGCGCTGAGTTGATCCGCATGATGTATAATTTTATTGGCCCCGTTGCTTATCGCAAGGCCATGGATTTATATTTTAGTAAAAACGACGGCAAATCAGCCACTATTGAAGATTTTTTGAGCGCTCTCGAAACAGGTTCAGGCCAAAGCTTAGAAGGATTCAAAAGTTGGTATCGTCAATCGGGAACACCTGAAATTACTGTTACAGAGTCTTTTGATGCGGCGAAAGGTGAGTTTACCTTAAATATTACCCAAGTGAACCCCGAGACAGCCAGCCAAAAGGCCAAAGAACCCCTACTTGTTCCCATTAAAATGGGCCTTTTGAGTTCTGATGGTGAGCCTTTGCCTTGCCAGTTAAAGGCCAAAGGAAATGTAGAAGATGCAAGCGCAGAGCTGACTTTAATGATGGGTAGTGCCAAGGAAAGTTATACTTTCATAGGCCTTAAAGAAAAACCCATCCCCAGTTTACTCCGTGGGTTTTCTAGCCCAGTGAAGCTTAAAACCAACCCAACGCAAGGGGAACTGGCAACTTTGCTGGCAAAAGATAGCGATGCCTATAATCGTTATGAGGCTTGCCAGTTATTGCTCATGAACCAGTTGCAAGATTGGATTACAAACGGCATTGGTGCGCCAACCGATGTATTGCTGACAGCTATCCAAACCCTGCTCAAGGATGAAAGTGCTGACCCCGCTTTAGTAGCTGCAATGCTACTCTTGCCGACCGAGGCTTTTTTGGTGGAGCAAAACCCTCAGCCTAATATTGAAGCCATTTATGATGCCCGTGGAGCTTTAAAAACCATGTTGGCAACCAGCCTAAAAACAGAATTTTTGGCCACCTATGAGCGCTCTCAGGTTGCAGAGCCGTACCAGTTTACCCAAACTCAAACGGGAAAACGTGCCTTAGCTAATTTGTCGTTGCGCTATATTGTGGCTACAGGCGACGCAAATATCGCTTTGGCCCAAGCACAAGGCGCAACGAATATGACCTTACGGCTCGGGGCATTGGCTGCTCTCAATGATAGTGAATCAGTAGAGAGGTTAACGGTGTTAAGGGAATTTGCAGAAGAATTTGCCAAGAATAGCCTCGTGATGAATCACTGGTTCCGCCTCCAAGCGGTAAGCCCCTTAAGTAATGTTGAGATGGTTGAAGAATTAAAAAACCACCCTGCATACGACCAAAACAACCCCAATAAATTACGGGCTTTGATTGGTGCATTTGCTGTGGGCAACCTCAAGGAATTCCATCGAAAAGATACTAAGGGATACCAGCTTTTGACCAGTGAAATCATCCGTTTGAATCTCTTAAACCCCCAGATGGGTGCCCGATTGATTAGCCCCTTGAGCCGCTTTAAGCATTTTGCTGAGGCCGAAGCTTCGGCCATGAAGGCGCAGTTACAGTTAATATTAGATACGCCAAACCTCTCTAAAAACATATTTGAGATCGCCTCCAAGGCCTTGGCTTAGTTTCGCTACAGGCGTAGGGCTTTTTCTTTTAGTTTAGCTCTTTAAGGTCCTCAAGTTTTCTCGTCTTCTGTCGATAAGGAATAAGCTATTCTTTTATCGATGATTTTTGTTTTCTTTAGTTTAGAGAATTTAATTCCTAAAGTTTTAGCCTAAGATACCGATTAGAAGGTAGAATAACATTTTTTGAAAGGGTGAGCCTTTGATGGCAAACCTTCAAAGAGGAACAAATGGGAAAAATAAGAAAATATTTTATCATATTTTTTGTCTTTCTTGCCTTGGTTGGGAGTCCTGTATTTGGGGCTTCAAACATTGCACCGCCAAAGCCAAAAAAAGAAGAGAACCGAATTACCACCTGGATGACCTTGTCACTCTTAGGTAAAAATCAAGCAGAAATAGAGTATTACTTTAGGAAGCTAGATAAACGGGATTTGGAGGATCTGAAAATTAGGATGCGCTTTACCGTTATGGATAATTTGCGAAGATCAGGAATTACAGAACTAAGGGAGACAGCAAGTGATGCTGACGACCTTCGGGTAATCCGTAGAAAGGTCATCACAGAGATTCGTTATATGGGTATGGAGCATGATAAAGACTTACAAACGACGATCAAAGAAGAGTTTGGAGTTAGCTTCTAGGCTAACCTAATCTTTAGCTTGCGGGGCCTTATTATTTAAGGGTGAATGCCACAAGCTAAAGAATTGTAAGCTTATGAAGAGTGTGCCAAAAGTTCACTAGGTGAAAGTTTGCGCTCAGCGACTACAGAACTTAAATTATTTAGCTTGCCTATCAGTCGGTTTAGTTGGTCGTGGTTTTTCACCTTGACCAGAACTTCTTGGAAGGTTGTGCCCCTTTGCATCCTCAAATTACTCTCTACTAAAATCGCCTTAGAGCCTTGGATAGTCTTTAGTATAGACCTCTGGGTTTTAATCTCCCCCTCAAAATTCAGCTGAATCCAAACGGGTAGGCTTTCTTGCTCGCCCTTAATCCATTCCACTTCCACCAATCTTTCG
This sequence comes from SAR324 cluster bacterium, assembly GCA_033791585.1. GTDB lineage: Bacteria > SAR324 > SAR324 > XYD2-FULL-50-16 > XYD2-FULL-50-16 > JASJGK01. The sequence continues at coordinate 9,808 of JASJGK010000249.1, forward strand.
GGGTTAATCCCTGGGGAATGGGCGTTGGTGCAATCTGCGATATGAATGGAGACGCCCTTGCCTTGGATCATTAAACCAATGATGGGGTCACCCTTTACAGGGTTGCAGCAGTTGGCGTAGCGAACCATTAAGTTGGACATGCCTGCAATACGCACCCCAGTGGGTTTTCTGAAATTAGGAAAGCCTAGCTTTTTCTTTTGGCCTAAATTACCACTCAATAAAAAATTATGCAGTGACTGCACATTTGCCTGACCAAACCCTAATTTTGTTAGATAATTTTCGAGGTTTTTGT
>JASJGK010000250.1:0-4257 GCA_033791585.1 SAR324 cluster bacterium
AATTGGTGCCTTTGATAACCTTCGGTCAACTTCCTAATTTCCTCTGGAATAGCCTCAATAAACAGCTTTAATGCTTTTGTCTTATGTTTTGGATGCCTAGGTTCCAGTAAAATTAACAAATGGCTTGGAAGCTGCTTCATAGCCTTTTCTTTCGAACTATAACGCCACTCGCCCTTTGAGTTTTGGTACTGAAGTTGAAGCCCTTGCTCCCAGTTTGTAACTCTGTATTGGATTTTGCTACTTCCCTTTTTAGTTATCCAGCGAAAATATAAATTTCCATCGACACCATACCTAGGAGCATTTCCTTTAGTTATAAGAATTTGTTTAATTGATTTCATTTGATTCACTTAAAATTTTAGATATGATGAATTTTTACCTTAGTAGCTTTTCTTCAATTTCTATTAACCATTCCTTTGTTCTCTGGCAGTATTTTGCTATAGCATCACCTCCAGTATCGCCATACACTCGAAATTTCCCTCCATAGGAATCAATAATCTCCATGGTTTTCAAATGTGCAGATAATGTATTTTGTGCACGTTTCAAACACTCGATTTCCTTAAACGACCAAGCCCTTACGCAAAGATAGTCAAAGCCGTCTTCACAAGAATCAGCAACCGTTTCTAATCCTTCACTAATTGCCAGAGAGTTTATATCTGCGCCATTTTGCAAGAGAAACAAAAGACCTTCTGGCCAAGAAATATAAGCTGCGTACTGTAACGGGCTTTGAGTATCTGTGTACCGAGAACAATCGATAGAAAAACCTTTTTTTACAAGAAATTGCAATAACTCCAGTGCATTCTCTTTGTTAGAAACAGGGCAACCTTCCCAAAAAACTTTTTGCAGCAAACAATCGAAAAAAGCCTCACACAAGGGAATAGAAAAGCGTTTGAGATTTCCACCCTCTTCTATGGCCTTAATTGCTATATCGTATTGCATTTTTTCTAGTGCAATGAGTAAAATATTTTTAGCTTGAATTGGAGTTACTTTTTTACATCTATCCTTAGCGAGAGCATCACTAAATAGATTTTCGCATTTATGCGTATGAACAATAGCGACCACTTCCCTTTTTAAAGGTTGAAGCTCATATTTAAATTCTTCATTTCCTGAGTCTGTTTTTAATAGTTCCATGAGAGCAAAAACTACATGAGGCGAGTATCTATCAACTGCTTTTCCGCAAGATGAGCAACGAATATTTAGTTCGTCTTCGTCTGGGAAGAGATATATACCTTCTAATGAAAATATAACCTTTTCTAACAACTGAATTTGGCATTCTTTTCGACAAAAATCTTTTGCACTTAAAACCTCTAAAGCTTCCATTATGGGATTCTGATCAGAAAAAACAACATCGTCCGGTACCAATTCCCCTTCGTTTGAAAGAAACTCTTTATAAGCTTCTGCATTAAGAACGTCGGTAACGATCTGTATGGATTTTTCCCACGAGTAAAATTTATTTCCGCATTTTTTCCCGCAGTTTGCGCATTTTCCCTCTACTGTCATTTTTTTGTATTTTTTAAAGATTGTTTTGCCTTCAATAAGTACTAAATCTACTTTTAACCACTTTCTCAAATCATTGCGTCAAATTCTGTCGCACTTGCTATTGGCGCTTACAATCAAATTCTCCCTTAAAAAGAATGCCCTACTGATTTCTTTTTGAAGGATTTAGTACAGAATATTAGGAAGGAATAAATACTGTTGGGTTGATGCTTTTTTTGAAGGAAGGAGAAAGGTTAGGGAGCAAAATTCAAAGAGCAATCCCCCCTAACTTTTGAAGGAGAAGGAAGATGAAATTCCTAACCCTAGTACCACTTATCTTGCAACTGCTTTAATAGTTCGCTAGTTAAGTAAAATTGCCTCTCTAGCAAGTAGCTAGAAGGCACAGTAACGATGAGGTACCGTGTCTTTCTTTCTGAGATAAGAAAAACCCATGACAAGAAGTAAAAGTAAAACTTCTGCAACTATTGGAAAAATATTTCAATACAATTACATGCATGGTGTGCACGCTTTTGTTCAAAGCTATCTAACCACTTCATTGCTAACTCTTTGCCATAGCCTCAAAGTTACTATGTCTCAAACCTACAACAAGGGTATGTCAAATCATGTCGCATAGTGCTGAAAAGATTTTTTAAGTACTTCCTTCATTGTTTCTCTCAAGCTTTGTGGCTCTATCACCTCTACCTGATCTCCAAATGCAAGAAGCCACCATTGGAGTTCTGATGTATTTTGAACTCTTGCTTGTAGTATATGGCTAGCGTCTGATTCCTTGATGATCGTCTGATCTCCTGACAAAGGAGTTTCAAATAGATGCAAAATAGCAGGACCAAAAAACCTGACCTTCAAATTGATCTCTTCTTCTCCTACTGGATAGCTAAACATAGCTTTATTGATGTAATCATCAAGTTTAAAGTTCTCTGGTTTATTGGCTTTTTCTTCCAGTAACTCTGCCTTTTGAATTCTATGAACGGCTAGCTGAATAGGCTTTTGGTAATCTTTAACAGTACAAACGAGGTACGCAATCTCATGACGAAAAACCAAACCCAAGGGGTGGACCAAGTAGGTTTTTATCTCTTCTGCTCCTTTTTTTTGATACTCTGCTTCAAATTGACGATCTTGCAACAGAGCAGCATATAAGGTTTCCAAAATAGCAGGGTTAATTTCAGCAGGCTTTAGGGTCAAACCACGGGGGATGTGACGAATTTTATTGGACCAAGTCTTCCACCCAGTTCCGTTAAGCTTTGAAAGTAAACTCTTTGCTCTATTAAAATGAGGGTTTAGTTGTGAAACCAACTTAGGTGGCAGCATAGGAGCAACAAAGTGCTCCGCCAAGTTAAATGTCAAGGCTGTGTAAGGAGACATATCAGGTATGTCCATTACATCAGAATCATGTTCCCATGACCAACGAAGTTGCTTCCCTTCTCCTTCACTTGTGACCAAAGGGAATTTAATACTACAACGGTTTAAATCCCTTTGTACTGTCCTTAATCCAATATCATAACCTTGGTCATTTAACTTATCTAAGAGTAGATCAGCCGTTATGCTAAAGGGCTCTCGAGGAACCATCCTCAGCATAACCAAAAGTCTTAATGATGTATCTTTTTCCATTTAATATCTCCTGCGACAAAATCTGACGTGAACATAATGGATGCTTTCTGTGAAGATATTTTTGAATTGATTAAGGTAGAAGTAGTGTTGAATAACTTTATGTCTGGAGTCGGATGCCTCGTAGCGGGTCCATGTTTCATCTTTCTTCTTTTCATTATTTTGGTAATCTTTGAATCCTTCTTTCCAGGTGCTTTGCAACCTCTTGATGATTTTCTTGGCAATTTCTTCCCTGGTGAGTCTCTTGAGTAAAATTTTAACATTAAAATGAGTATTTATATGTTTCTCTTCGATATGCTTCTTAAACTCTTTTTTAGGTTCCCCAAGCATAAACGAGCTTCATCTAAACTCCCTACTCACCTCTACACTTGGGGGAAAACTGACTCAATGCAGAAAGTTGATGTACAGGGAAAGAAGGAGTTTTGGATGATGCCATGCAATATCCTGTGCTCACTTGGCCCTATTGTGTATTTAAAATTCTATAATGGGAAAACCCATGTTACTTCAATTCTTGCTATAGAACAGATTCAACCTGATGTGATAAATGAATGTGATTGTATCCTTGATATAGAGTTAGTTAAAAAAGCGCTCCTTTGGTACTGCCCTAAGGAAGTATGGGGGAGGTTCTATATTATTCGACCTTCAAAATACCCTCTACTTCAGCTGCCTAACTACAAAAGAATATCAGTACACAAGCTAATTATCAGATATCAGAACAGAGAGAAGGATTTAGGGAACCTCACGGTGCATCATATCAATGGAAACACAGAGGATGCACGTATCGAAAACTTGCAACTTTTAACTAGAGAAGAACATAGCAAAGTGCATGGATTCAATTAGTACCTTAGAATTAAATGTAATCATGTGCTTTTACTTGGCGCCATCTTGTTGTTTCCCCCCCCCTACATATAAACCCTTTAGCTCAAACTCAAAAGTTCCACGAGGGTTCCAAAAAGTTCCAAGCAATAGCTAAAAACAGCAAATAAGAGAAGAAAACAGAAAAGAAAGTTCAAAGCAGGTGCTCTAGATGCCCATGGTTAAAGGCTTATGGAATTTGGGTGAAAACCCAGTTTAGCGTAAATACTGCTTTAGCATTTGGCGGAAGCGCGTAGGAATCGAACCTACCAAGGGCTTTCTCAAGTCCTTCTCGCGGTTTTGAAG
>JASJGK010000251.1:0-5241 GCA_033791585.1 SAR324 cluster bacterium
CCTTTGGATACCGCTATCAAAGTAGAGTCAATTGATCAACTAAACTCAATGCTTACGAAACGAAAGTGGGAACCTGAAAAACTGATTGGGATGTTTACTAATGATGTTACTATGCTACGATTTTCAGCGAATAAACAGTCAGAAAATATCCTCACGGATATAAAGCAGAAAAATGAAACCGAAGGCATGGGGAATTATAAAATCAAGGGTACAAAAATTGAGCTCATTAACTTTAGTCACTGTCCAAATTGTCAAAAGATATTTAGCTATAAAGATTTGCAACAATACTACCTCTACCCAAAGGTAATTCAAGGGATTCACAAAAACACAATTTTTAGGAAGGATACGAGGGTAAATTGTCCCGATTGCCAAACTTGGTTTTTGCCAGCGTTGATTATTTCTGATGGATCTCCTAAAAATCAAACACAATTCCTTTGCCGAACTCAAACACTGGATGCAATAGAGGAGTATTTCTTAGAAAGTCAAAAACTCGTTTTAGGTAGGGATAAAAAAAATAAGATTGTGAGCAGTAACGGACTGCGATCTATTCGCAATGACCTTGATTACAAAAAACTTCAGTTAAAGCCTACTCTACTTGTAAACTTCATTCAGTATACACCTTGGGATCTTACATTAGATTTTTTAGCAAGCGAGAACCTGACTAAAGAACAACCCGTTTTTGGTGCATGGTATCCAAAATAATACTCTTTTTGAAGAATCCACTTTAAAAATTCGCATCTAAACCCATAGAATAGGTATCCAATATGACTGAATTTAACACTTCGTTTGCACGGTTAAAGGCCGCAGGGTTCCATCTAAAAGGCTACCTAAGATTAGTGAAAAACAGGAGGTAAAAAAATGTCTGGATTCAAGTTTTATGATGGTGGCACCCTAGTCTTAAATCAAAATGAAGTAGATGCAATTATGCATATTTTTAGTCATTACCGATTAATTATGCCTGACATAACATGGCTACATCCACAAATCTTATATGAAGCAGCCTTGAATGTAGAAGGGAAACGAGAGAGCGGACGATCCTCTTTATACTTTAAGGTTGAAGAGTGGATTGATATGGTAGTAAAAACACTCAACTCCTTATCTTTTACACAAAAAATGTTAGTGGCTATCCAAATACCTTCACTAGTACTTTTGATTAACTCCAAGAATCCTGTTTTCGTTTTATTTAAATGTATTTATCGGGCTTCCATTTTTATTTTGACCCATAACATTTGGAATTCAATAAAAATTTATAAACGCAGTTATAAGTCATCTTTGTTTCATCAACAATTTCACTACTCAATTTACAGTATAAATCAGCCTAATCTTCGAAAAACTGATTTATCATCAAGTGAAGTAATGTTTGAGAATCAAAGCTTAATTGAAGATGACGGATTTGATTTAGATGATGACTTGGGCCTTGACGACTGAGATGCGCTAAACGCCTCCTTTATGAACCTTATTATTAAATAAGGTGTCCATCAAATGGGGACAAGCTCACCTCCTTAAGGATAATACAACGGGACTTACAAAAATACTGAGGTTGATCCGTTTTAGTTGAGAACACAACTAGAACAGGTCTGTCTCACTCTTACTTCTGAGGTTCCGAATACCAAATTGGATTTTGACTATGCTTAGTAGCGTCTGCAACGATTCTCTTTCCCAATTTACCCACATAGCGCTGCCAAATATCCTCAGGGGCTTTGTGAAATGCTAAGCTAAACTTCATAATGATTGCCCATTTTTTAAAGTGTACTCAAGAATATCAGTGACAGAAGCTGAAAAACTCTTTGCAATATCGCTCCGACCACTATCCAAATAATGGAGTTCGTATTGCATTCGAATAGCCCCTAGCTTTTCGCCTGCCTTTAGCATAGTCCTCAAAATTTCTACTTTTTCACTCATTGATGTCATATTCCACTCAGATGAATAACAGTCAAAAAGAGTTCGTAAACTTCGATGCGTCCACATTGACCCATTATTAAAGATTAGGTCCATTCGCTCTTGATGGGATTTTTTCACATCTGGGGGTAACAGGCCCAAATGACCCATATCCTGTACTTCGCCTAGTGTAAAAGGCCTAGAATTCTCTATGTTTTCAAAGATCTCTGGGGTTTTGAAAGACGCTTTTATCACACTATAACCATGATTTCTCAAATCCTCCAATAAAGTGTTGTAGTCCTCCAATTGGCCGTGACCTGTTGGATGAGCGATAACTAAACATTCTTTTTGTGGTGCTTGAGCTGTTTCAATGTCAGGGCTGCTTTTTAAAAGTTTTGCGACACTACCCATTTGATATCTCTCATCCGCCATAGTTACTAGGTCTTCATTGCCTCTCTTCCAAGCAGTGCCTGGAATATAAACTAGGGTATATGACAAATCACTATTTTCTTTAGAGTTAAATACGAGGCTAAACTGCATAATTATTTCCTATATGTTAAGAGGTTCTCTAAATTTTTGTGACAGAGGTTAAAGATACTGCCACAGTCGGGGTAAAACTTTTTATTTGATATCTACCTCATAATTGTTACATTTGACAAACTCTTTAACAAGCAAAGCTGACACAGTTAGCTTCCAATACCCTGCGACTGCAGTAGCCAATCTTCCACAGCTTTTAGGGTGTTCTGTGCCAAGTTTCTGTTGTTTACCCCTTTTGCTTGCAGTAGATGGGGGAGAGGGCTGTAGGCATCGATTTCAATGGTACCCCGCTCTGGTTGATGGATTGCGTAGATGTAGCTTGCACCAGAGAGGATCCTGTCTCGGTAAGAGGCAACACAATGATTCATTTCTCGGCCCTCTTGGAGCATTTGGTATGAAGAACAGAGGGGTCGAATATCTTGAGTGCCTTCAATCGGTGGTTTGGGGAACTTGCATCCATCTTTTATACCTAGTGCGACTCGTTCAAGGTTGATTCCAAATTTATCAAGCTTTCTAAGAACTGTTAATTTTGGTCTTAAAAGCCAATTAGAAATGCGCTCTGATAGGGGCGGCATCTCGCCATTGTCATAATTATCAATATCAGCCAGTAATAGTCCAAACTGGTGCCGCCATCGATCCTTCAGGAAAATCAATCCTCCAACCCGATTGATTCTGCGCAAAGATAAGCCTAGATCAATCCTTAAGTGTTTCGCTAAGCGAGATAGATCATATAAAGTGTCCACCGCCTCCCAGACTTCCCCTAAAAATCGAACTTGGGCTGATTCCTCCTTGTGGCGTAGAAAAACCCTAATGATCCATTCCGAAAAAGTGGGATGTTGGTTGGTTAACTCTAGTAAAGGGATGGGTAGGGTACGCACATGGGCAAAATGGATCAAGATGTCGGTACTGCGAAGGAATTCAAGGATAACTTGATACTCAACAAAGGTGAAGGCCTCGGCTTGAATTCGTTGTACTAAGCGCACGGCCAAAGGAGTTATCGGGTTTAAAATCATGCTCAATAGGTCCCTTTTTCTGTAACGAAGAAGCTCCCCAATTTGGTCAAGAGTTCTCCCACTTTCACGCCCCCAAAAACAAATGAGCCACAATAGGTTTGGGTTAGTATTCATTAGGTCTTTAGCAGCGGGATATTGCGCCACAACTTGAAGCATGGTGAATTGATAGCTAACATAGGGACGACAAGCCTTTCTGACTAAAAAGGGAATTGCTTTTAAAAATTGCCGAACCGCCAATGCATCGTTGGAATCTTGAAGGCATTCCCAATCAAGTAGGTTTAAACCCAAATCGCTGCTAGAGGGCAGGCCTTCGTCCTCCTCGGCGTACCACTCTAGCCCCTGGCCCCAGTTGAGTATCTTTATTTTGACATTCAATGCGGCCAATGAGCCATGGAGCCTGTCGCTGTCCAAACGCCAGGCCCAGCCATGGTTTCTCAATTCTTCATTCACCATCTAAAAACTCCTTTGCCCACTTCTCTGCATCAGCTCTATTTTGTAGGGACTGTTCATTTGAAACGTTCGCTTCTTTTGCCTTTTTCGTGAGCCAAGCAAGCGCATGTTTCTCTGTTATCTTTGGTTTCTTTTCGCTTAAAACTTTCTTAGATTTAGACATGTTTCTCTTCAATGTTCAGTAGGCCGTTTCTGGGGAGCAATCAAAGACACTCAATTGTCATTTATACTTCGTTTGTTGACTACTAAAAGGGCTCATTACTCAAACATCGTAATTGGCGCTAACGCCAAGTAATGTCGCAATTATATTGTTGGATAGAAACATAAATCTTACGACACCATTCGTCGTAGTGTTTCCTTAGAATTACCCTAGTCACTAATAGAATTAATACTAAACAGTTAGATTATGAAGCCAAAGCAAAAAATTGAAACTGATTTAAGTAAAATCAAAAAGTATACTATTGAAACGATTAAATATGAATGGGAAGACTATGTTTACTTAGAAAAAAAGCAGGTTGTAGCAGAAGATTGCACTTGGGAATCGGCTATTGAACATACAAACTCCTACTTGAAGGAGAATGATTTTGTTCGAGTATATGAATCGGAAGAAGATGGCTATACCTGTGCTTGGGAATTTGGTGAGTTGTATTCCCAAAAGGTTAAACCATTTACTGAAAAGACTGATTATAAGTTTGAAGAAGGTGACTTGGTCTATATTCCTCATCTGCAGCTAGCAGCTATCATTGTTGATACTCCTTGGACAGCATATGAAGTAAAAGTAGAAGGGGGTGGAATATTTCCATTCCGCAGTGAGGATCAATATCGTTTTTGGACAAATGATATGAAGATTAAAGATTGGACCTTGGACCACAGTGTTTTCAAGTTGAATCAATTGCCCATACCAGAAGAATGCCTACAATTTCACCCTTCACCAAATTCAACAGAGTGCATGAATCTTATGAAAGAATTTATCAAGTCAGTCCTTCATGCTAGGCGATTAGTCAGTAACATTGAACTTGATGAATTGGACAATCATTCAGTAACTACAGGTAAAATTAGTAAGGCCCAAAGCTCAGTCCTATATGATTTAGATCAAAAAAAGTTTAAAGATTGGAGGTATTCTAGGTTTTATTTAGATTCCGCAATAAGGATGAATGAACTGATGGAAGTAGAATTGAAAAAGAGAGGGGTTTGGAATCAAGCCAAAGTTGATAAATTAGCTAAAAAAATTCTTAACGATACTCGCAATGGCATAGGGATATGATAGTATCTTTTATTTATAGCTCAAGAATAACTACAATCCCCTTCTCATCGATACATGAATAAGCCCGACATTAACTGTGTAACATTTTGTTGGATTGTT
>JASJGK010000252.1:0-9134 GCA_033791585.1 SAR324 cluster bacterium
TATTTTTGAATATATTGAAGGATTTTATAATCGTCATAGACTTGCGTCAACTTTAGGGTACAAATCACCCGAAGAATATAAAATGCTAATGGCTAGCTAAGATGCCTACGATACTGGGGGGAAGTTCACTCCTGCAAGAGAAAACAGTTGATTTTGTTGCGTCCAATGGGTACAAATACTCAGTTCCTATTGGCTTTGATAAATCAGCTGGCAAGCAAATTTTTGCTGTCGACGCTGAATATTTTAGACCAACTGGAGTGGAAACCTTACTAGGTAAACCCGCAAAAGAAAAATTGGGCTGGGCTCCAAAAACAACCTTTGATCAGAAGATGGTAAAATGGTTGCCCATTACCTTGCAGACACAAAAAAAGAACAACTGCTGAAAGAGCAAACACATTAAATAACAATGGAAAAAAACTCTAAAATTTATATTGCCGGCCACAAAGGTTTAGTTGGCTCGAATATCCTTCGACAGTTGAAAAAAGAGGGCTACTCAAATTTAATAGTAAAAACGAGGGCGGAATTAGAACTTCTAGACCAATCCGTAGTTGCTGCCTTTTTTGAAGCTGAAAAACCAGAATATGTTTTTTTAGCTGCTGCGAAAGTTGGTGGTATTCAAGCCAATGTTACTTATAAAGCCCAGTTTTTGTTTGAAAATCTTTCCGTTCAAATTAATGTGATCCATCAAGCCTATTTGCACGGGGTAAAAAAGCTTCTCTTTTTAGGTAGCTCTTGCATCTACCCAAGGAATTGCCCCCAGCCTATGAAGGAAGAGTACCTCTTAACAGGGGAATTAGAATCCACCAATGATGCTTACGCCATTGCCAAAATCAGTGGCATTAAGATGTGCGAAGTTTACCACGAACAATATGCCTGTGATTTCACTTCTGTAATGCCCACGAATCTCTATGGCCCCAATGATAACTTTGATTTAGCCAGTTCCCATGTATTGCCTGCCATGCTTCGCAAATTTCACGAAGCTAAGAATTCTGGTAGTGCGGCTGTTGAACTTTGGGGCACAGGTACTCCCATGCGAGAATTTTTGCATGTGGATGATATGGCGGATGCTTGTATCTTCATGATGAAAAAAGCTGGTTACCAAGAAATGGTCAATATCGGCACAGGTACGGACATAACCATTAAGGACTTAGCTCTGTTGATCCAAGAGGTCGTTGGCTTTAAAGGGACTTTGAATTTTGACCCCACAAAACCAGATGGAACACCCAAAAAACTTTTGGATGTTTCTAGGTTAGACAAAGAGGGTTGGAAGGCAAAAATTTCACTCAAAGAAGGGATTGAAAGGACCTACCAGTGGTTTTTAAACAACCAAGATAATATTAGAAAGTAGTAGGCTAGGGTCTATTTTGTTAAGCACAAATAATAAGCTGTGTTAAAGTTTACTGTTTCAAATTGCAGTATATGGATTTTTGAAGTTACCCCAATTTATTGGAGTCCTACTATGATGCAAGCTTTATTTTTGAATAAATCAATCTAGGCCTTCCTGCTGACCTGCTCGTTTTAACGGCACCTGTTCTCTGTTCGACTTGGTAAGAAGCGAATACACCTATTTCGAGCTTTATGCTCTGGACTCCATAGACTCTACTTCTTTTGATTTAACGTCTTTGTTGATTTACATTAACTAGCGAACCTAGTCGGATCAAAGGAAGTTTGATCCAGTAGCATCCTTCGGCAGATTACCAACATCTATCTCACCAGTGCAACGGCTGCTCTTTTACCATCCCTGCGTTCAGCAATATTTTCATATTTTTTTTGTGATTTAGGGCTTTGAAATTTTGAAATCAAAACAGCCTCGACTAACATTCTTCTCACCAAAGCTTTTCCTGATCTAGTAATTCTTCCCATATAATTTTTTTTGCCGCTGGAGTATTAACTTGGTGTGAATCAGACATAAGCCACATGCTGACATGAGCTATTAAATTTTCCAAGATCACCTAATTCCAAGAAGATTGCCATTGATGTCAAAGGCCTAATGCCAGGGATACTTCGCAAAGGAGCTGTTTTTTTTATAAAAATTTTGCCTCGTAAACAACTTCCCAATTCTGTAATGGAACTGAATCCAAAATTCCAGAAAAGTCCTTTAAGCCTTTTATCTTAATGGTTCCTTGAACATGTTCAAGAGTTCGGACTGTAATAGTCCAACATTTTTATGACCGCCAGTTCTCATAAAAAGGTTTTCCCTTTGCTCTATTAATAGATATTCGCAATCAGGACAGAAAAAAACTTTATTTTGAGTTTGATCCTGTAGCGCGATATCTTTTTTTTAAAAAAATACCTAAGCGAAATGGCAAAAAAAGGCCCATAATTTTACCTTTTATTATTCTAATTTCGAAAAATGAATTGGCCAAGAACTTTAACCAAATTGACCTTTTAAAAATCGGGAATGATACCTCTGGCCAATAGGAGGTCAAGGCAGAAAATTGGTAAGTTAAAAACAAGGGCAAGTTTTTTTAAAACTGAAAGTAAATAAATTGGTTTGATGACCTTAAGTAGATTACACAAAAAGTGATTACCACTGCAAAGAAAAAACTTTCTGTAATAATGGAAAGAATTTTGTTTTTGTTTAGCCAAGGCACAAAGATTTTTTGCACCAACCTAGCAAAAAAAGTAGATAAAAGGAGGAAGGCGGCTACCAAATAAATGTTTTCTCTTAAGCCTAAGCTAAAATAAGAGGCAGGGGAAAAGAATTTGCTATACATTAAAAAGCAAGTTTCTAAACTTTCGGCACGAAAGGGAATCCAGCCAAGCATCATAAAGGGTAATGTAACCAGTATACCCCCGTAATATTGTATCGCCTGCGGGAGTGACCTACCAAACTTTAAAACAACTCGGTAAGTCAAAATAGCAAAGGCATGATACAGCCCCCAAACCAAAAAAGTCCAAGCAGCGCCATGCCACAAGCCCATGATAGCCCAAGTTAATAGTAGGGCTTTAACTTTATTATCTGTGGTGCCACTTGCCAGACCCCCAATAGATCGATCGTGAAATTTTGTTCCTGTCAGGGGGAGATAAACGTAGTCCCTGATCCAGCTAGAAAGGGAGATGTGCCAACGTTTCCAAAAGTCTTTTGGTGAACAGGCCAAATAGGGAAAATTAAAATTCTCTGGAAAATAAATTCCCATCATCCTTGCCGTGCCAATTGCAATATGCGAATAGGCGCTAAAATCAAAATAAATTTGAAAGCCAAAAAGAAAGGCAATGGTTAAGATATCAATAGCGCCATAAGAAGATATATTTTGTGAAAAGGCATCATCAACAATCGGGCCTAGGGAATCGGCTAAAACAACTTTTAAAAAAAGGCCAAAAATGATCCTTTGGAGGCCAAATGCAATATTAGACCATTGGAACTTTGGGCGGTTTGTCAGTTGTGGGATTACCTCAATCGCTCTTAGCACAGGGCCTGCAACTAATTGAGGAAAAAAGGTAACAAAACTAGCGTAGGTTAAAAAATCTTTTTCTGGCTCAATTACACCCCTGTAGACATCAATGGTGTAGCTGATTGTTTGGAAAGTATAAAAACTTATACCTAGTGGAAGAACAATATTGAGTAAGATGGGGCCTGCCTCAATCCCCAGTAAAGAACCTAAACTAATTATATTTTCAGCAACAAAAATTAAGTATTTAAAGTAAAATAACAGACCTAGATTGATCGTGAGACTAAGATAAAGCCAGATTTTTTTTTTTGCTTGCTCTTTTACTAAAAATATTTTTTGAGCTGCAAAATAGTCTATTAATACAGAGGCAAGCATTACGGGTAAAAACTCAACTCTCCAAAAACCGTAAAAGGCTAAACTGGCTATAAAAATCATACTTAACCTTGCTCTGCTAGGTAAAACCCAGTAGAGACTCACAGTTATGACCAAAAACACTAAAAAGGTAATAGAATTAAAAAGCAATCTTTTCCATAAGTTAAAATTAGAGAGTAGGTTTTTCTATGTTTAAAGCCCTTGTTTCTTTGTAAAGTTCATTTGCTAGGAGTTGATGCCCTTTTGCTTGAAAGTGCATAAAATCAAGTTCTTTTCCCTTGCTGCCTGTGGTGGAATTCTTTACTCCCCAGTATTTCCCTGGTACCAGTTGGTCAATATCTAGGTGCCTTGCGCCAAGGGCCCGAGCAATTTCATCTACTTCTTTTTTAAAGGACAAATATTGGCTTTTTAGATAGGGGTAGGCAACATCATGGCGAAGGGGAACAATATAGGTAATAACTTGGATTTTACTAGCTGCGGCACTTGATAAAATCTCTTTTAACGCAGTCATATTTGCTCGGTAACGGCTGGGGATGATTTTTCTTGTTGTAGTTGCATCTATTTGAAAAATATTGTTCCTAGCTCTGTAAAGTTGGAGCTTGAATTTACCTTGCAGCTGATCACGAGAACGCCAAATAAGTGAGTTTCCTTTTAATAATTTATTGAGATAGTTTTCTGAAACTTCTTGGTGGGTATAGATAATATTTGTTTGCTTGGGTGATTTTGAGCTGTAGGCTTTTACTAATTGCCTCCCCAAGGCATTTTTCAAGATATTGTTTTTGACCTCTTCTTCTTGAAAGATCAAACCTAAATCAGCCCTAATCCCAGTTTCTCTAAAATCATCAAACACGATACCTAGGTATAAAATTTTGATCGGTAAATGCACTTTAGAATATTCAAAGACTAAATAATGCTCTTGCAAGTTGGCATTGGCAAAAGAAAGAGTAAGGAGATCTGTTTGGAGAGCACTCAATTTTTTTAATAAAATAGGTGAAGCATTTTCTTGCCCCTCTTTGTATTGGTTGATTGCGTGCAACTGAGAGTTCCCGAGCCAAAGGGCAGTTTTTTTTAATTTTCGCAGCTCAAACCCTCTTTTTAGAAGTGAAAACTCACTCATTTTAGTGGTATGTATGGAGTGCCCATCTATTTGGGCTAAGTAGCCTTTTGTGTCTGTGCCCAGTGCCACTTCATCAAATTTTATATAATCTGATTTTTGAGATAAAAAAAGCAATAAAATAAATGAAAGAATAAGCCCAAAAAAAATTGAAATAAGTTTGTTATTTTCGCTGTAGGGGGTGTTTTTTAAGTATTGAGGAATTTTAGAAGAAAGTCGCTTTAACATTTGTGTGGGCTGGTAATATTAAATAGATGAATCAGGGGGTTAAAGCTGCAATCTTTGATTGCCTTAATATCTTAGGTTTACCAGAAAACTAGTTGATCTAAGGGGAGATTGCAAGGCAATTTGCGTTGCTTTGCGAAGTGGACCCCATAGTCAAGACTCAATGGGCCGTCTATTTTTTAACTAATCCAGCTCTATTTGCAACTGCCCGATTTTTTGATAGAAATGATCTTTTTCCTGTTCTATAAGTTCGCTTTGATTTTTCTTTTTCTGTCAAAGATATTTCCCAAACCTGTAATAACCTTCTTTTTCCAAAGAGCAACTTGGCTTGGATGAAGGTCAAATTCTGAAGCTATCTCATTGAAGGTGGGAAAACCTTTGATCGCCTCTGGAGCAACCTTGAATTTTATTTCGATACTAGATTTTTTGCGTTTCATAATGTCCCCTTTTCCGAGTCAATGTTATCTTAGCAAATTGTCCAATGTACATCGTCAAACCAGACTGTTGAAAAAGTCCCTTTAATTTAGAGAATATCTATAGTATACTGTTTTTAAAAATGAATGGAGAGATCTATGATAGGGAAACAGGTATTACAGCAACCACTTTTCAGCATGATTAATCTTGAAGCGTTTATCCCCGCAGGTCATGTAGTTCGTAGAATTGATCGAGTTCTTGATCTATCCTTCTTGAATCAAATTACCGCTGATTTGTATGATTCAAGTAATGGAAGACCCTCTATTGACCCTGAATTATTCTTTCGAATGCAGATTCTTAAGACTTTACAGGGTATAGGTTCCGACCGAAAGCTTTGCTCTGAAATTCAAGTTAATCTTGCTTATCGCTGGTTTTGTCAACTTTCGATAGAGGATACTATCCCACATCATTCCTCCATGACACGAATTCGTGATCGGCTGGGAGAAGAGGTCTTTTGTTTCGTATTTGAACAAATCTTAGAACAATGTCATGGGGCTGGTTTAGTTCCAGGGGAAAAGGTGCTGGTAGATGCCACCCATATAGAAGCAAATGCTTCCATAGGTTCAATGGAGGAACGAGAAGAGAGCGACACAAAACCTTTGGAGCCAAGATTTGAACGATATCACGATTTCAGAGAGGGGAAGAAAAAGCGAAAACTATCCAATAAAACTCATGTTAGCACCACTGATCCCGATTCCACCATGGTCACCCATCGGCGTTTGGTCTCACGTCTAGCACACAAGGTTCATTACACCGCAGATGCCTATAAGCGTGTTATTCTTGATTGTCATGTGACTACTGGGGCTCGCCATGCAGGACAAATCCTGCCAATCAGGCTCCAGCATTTACTTGATCACCTTTCTTTGCCTCTCAGTCAAGTTACAGCAGATAAAGCCTATGGCAGAGGCCCAACTTACGGTTTTCTAAAAAGAAATAAAATTCGGCCCTATATTCCTTTGTTAAAAAACGATCTGAGTATTAAAAAGTATTCTTCAAAGGAGTTCAGGTACAATAAAGATCAGGATCAATTTACTTGCCCTGCAGGGCATATTCTCCTTCCCTATCAAGAGCCTTCTGACGGACTAAGGAGGTTTAGAATTGTGGGAGGTCATTGTAAATATTGCCAGCGCAGGGACCAATGCCTACCAGAGGGCTACAAACATAGAGCAAGATTTATTTACTTTCATCCTCATCAAAAAGAAATCGACAATGTTAGAAGAAGAATGAAAACTGCTTATTTTAAGAAAAAACTAACCGAACGATCTTGGAAAATTGAAGGTCTCTTTGCAGAAGCCAAAGAAAATCACGGCTTAAGAAGGGCTCACCTGAGGGGTCGAGCTAAGGTTCAAATCCAAGTGTACTTGATTGCCATGGTACAAAACCTCAAGAGGTTGGCTACCAGCTACCTTTTTGCACTCTGCTGGGTGCTATTTCAAGTCAAATTGGCTTTACAGACAAGCTTAAAATGGGTTGTTGGAAAAGAGTTAAGGCATACCCAAAAAATCCAGATTTAAATTTTTGTTTAGCTTCACATAAACCATGGCTTTTTCAACAGTCTGAAACCTTCTGGGACACATTGATCTAACGATTATTAAAAAAAAGAGTCTGCCCTTGCACCCTATCGTTAAAAAGCAACTAGAAGTCGCCACTAGGGGCATAGGATCAACCAAGGTGTTTTTGAAGAAGAGTAAGCCTATAGCAGGCTATTTTGGGAATATAAAAAAGGACTATGTTAAAGCCTTTGAAGATGTGGGTCTAGGTGACTTTACCTTTCCCGAAATAGGGCATTGTGCTGTCAATAGCCTTCGCCTTGCTAACAAAAGCCTATCACCAAAGAGCAAGGGTTATCTACTTCCATCCTCATCAAAAAGACAGGGACTCTATGAGAAGCAGAATAAAAACTTCTTTCTTTAAAAAAAGTTGACTGAGCGGGCTTGGAAAATTGAAAGATTCTTTGCAGAAATCAAAGAAAATCACGGCTTTTTCAACAGTCCTGTCTGACAGGGAGAAAGTATGAGATTTATTATTGCTTTTTGGGGGGTTTCTGAATCATAAATCCACCTTGGATGTCATTTCCAATGAACCGTAATCTACGATTAAAAAATGGCGTATTGGGAAATTTATTTGAATCCCATGCTAGTCTTTGTACCGGTACATATACCTTAACACCAGAGTCTGTGGTTTTTTCTTGCATGTTTACTATGGGGATTTTTGGTGACCTCGGGTTCTTCATTTGTTTTTCATAGAGTTTAATATTTTTTAAAACAAAAAGGGGCACAAAAAGAATAAAGGCTATTAGAAACACAATTTTTCTTATTTTAAATTCAATTTCTTTTGTGGCTAAACTTAGAGCAAATATACTGGGAAGCAAAAACATAGCACCACTAAACCTAAAAGAGGGTGTTACTAAAAACCAAAAGATTAATCCGCAAAGAACAGGAAAAATGACCATGCTAAGCATTGCAAAGGAACTAAGTTTTTCTTGTGTGGTCTTTTTTGCTAGAAAAAATAGTGACACAAAGTAAACAGATAAGGTGGCAAGGAAACCGCATAATACCCCTAAAATGATTTTTTTGTTGGCTCCCCACCAACTAGGAATCCAGTTCCAGTTACCGAGGGTTTCAAAAAAACCAGGCCCAGGATGTCGCGCCCAGCCTGTTACTGATACACGATTGTTAATCGCAGCTGCAGTGTTACTCCATTGTAAGTTTAAATTACTACTTTCCAGCGGGAATAGTAGCATTCCACTGGCATGGATATGATGCAGGAAAAAGGGAATCAAGAGGAGTCCAGAAAGAAGTCCAAAAGGAACAAATGGCTTAATACTTTTTTCGTGAAAAACCTGGAATATCAACATGATAAGAAATGCAGTGACCCCAAAAGGAGCAATGGACATTTTTATTGTTGCGCCGCTTACAACCAAAAGAGTGAGAGTAAAAAAATCCTCTTTTTCATTTTTTACGGCTAATTTTAATAGATAGTGGCCAATCATCAAGCCGTATAACAACACAGTAATATCTAAAACAGCGCCAAAGTGATACCACGTACTATAAACTGCTACGACACTTAACAAGGAGTAGGTTGCGATATAGTAAATTTGCTTTTTAAAAGCAATGATACCTAAAATGAGTTGGTGTGATGTGAACAGGATGAATATTAATGCAAGGGGAGTATTAAAAATAGCCCCTCTAATTCCAATTGGATAAAATGAAACTAGAGCAGACGCATTATAAAATGCGCTGATATTGCCAAATCTGTGATGTAGATTAGTCAGGCCAGGTATAGAAGGGTAACTGTTTATGATGCGGACTGCTTGAAAATGATATAATCCCATATCACGTTCAAACCGCCAGCCAGCGGTCACCGAGAATATAAAAATGCCCATTATGGCAAAAATAAGAAAATAATTAGGTAGGAGGTAGCCTTTTTGTCTTGCGGAAGTAACTACGAGAAAAGCTCCTGGTAAAGCTATTGCAAGAACTAGAAGGGATACAATCCAATCAATAGGAAAAAAGAAATGGATAATAAATATAAATGACGTTAAACCAAAAAATCCA
>JASJGK010000253.1:0-4566 GCA_033791585.1 SAR324 cluster bacterium
GCAAGGGGCGGGGGCTGGTTTGATATTGGTCTTTAGTTTCACGGGAAACTATTATAACCAGTGGATTTTTTACCAAGCTCAATAAAATAAATATGATCTAGCCTTAGAAGATTATAGTAAAGCCCTTGAGCTTAATTTTAAAAATACAGCTGCCTATCATAACCGAGGGAAACTATATGAAAAAATGAGGAAACAAGCCTTGCAGATGTAAATTTCAAAGGCTGCGAAGAGTTGAAAAAGAAGATGTAGTGATTGGTATTTTGTGGGGGCTTTGATCAGTACCACTTGAGAGAAATAAAACAAAAAAACAAGAGTGTTGCCCCCAAACGCAAAAAGCCCCCTCAATGTACAGAACGGGGAGGCTTTTTCCATCCAATCAAGGGCAGAGGTGAATGCCCAAATTAAAGAGTTATGGAAAGTGGTTAGTATGTTTTGTGGAAAACGAATTTATCTATTTCGCACAAGTCCGTTGGCTAGGATTAAAATTAAGATATCCAGGGGGGAGGTATACTGCCTCTGATACCAACAAGTTTTTCTTTTTATCATATTGATTGATAAATTCAAAAAAGACTTCCTTCTTACTATCAACGGCTAAAACCCGACCTTGGGGCGGAAAGGTCATTAATATTGACCCATCAGAGGTGATCTGGTGCTTGCCCCGCCTATGTGCATAAGCAGCATCTTTTTTCCCTGAGTAGAGAATCTTATATGCATTGGTTTTTGGGTCTATAGACACAATATCCGTCGCTCCAAAGGCACGTTTATGGGCCATCTTATTGTCAAAAATGGTAATAGTCCCATTAGGCTGCCAGTCTGGATCATGTTGCCTAGTAGTTAACCCTTGTGACCACCATTTTAATTTTAAGGTATTTTTATCAATTACCGCTACCAAGTTCATATTACGAAATGAAACTAATAAGTCGCCTGCGTTAAATTGGGGAAAAGCGGCAGCATATTTTTTCGGCAGAGGCTCTACGTCATTGTGATGGTATCGGTCCTTATATAAAACTTTACCTGAGGTTATATGTGTATAAAGTTTAAACACCCCAACATCTAAATTGGCATCAACGATTTGTTGTGTGGCTATACTGCGCACAAGGGCGCCAGTTTTCAGGTCATTAATAAATATATCTTCTCCATCCCAGTGATAGATTTTTCCGTCTTCTACGGCAATTGAATGATGGCCTTGGTGTATGACGGTCCAGATATTGTTTCCACACCAGTCTAGTCTTCTAGTTGAGTTTCCTGGGTCACCATCATGGAGCAAAAAATCACCATTGGGCAATATGGCGAACCCGTGAGGGAATCGTTGCTCAATGGGTTTATATTTAAACTTCTTTTTTATTCTTTTTTCAAAGTCTTCTTCTTTATCATTGAATTGAAAGGTATTTATTAAGCTACCTGCACCATTGAGGATATGTATCCCGTGAAGCCCTTTGCTACCATCTACAGCTGCAAGTATAGCAATATAGCCATTTTTAAAAGGACTGTTTTTTTTAATAAATACTTTCGGGTTCATATGTTTGGGCATATCTTTATCGAACAAAATCTCTTTATATTCACGAGTTACTTTGCTATCCCAGTTTTTTTGGATTTTGAGCTCTTTAATAGAACCTTGTATATTTGTATTTAGAGTTACTTGTGTTTTTACGGAAGTAACCCCGGGCGTTGTGATTTCAAAGTTGATCCTTACCAAGCGGGGTTGGTTGTTAGTGCCGTTAAATTCTAGTTTTTTAATTGACTTGGATTGACTTAGAATTTCCACATACCCAGATTTTATACCGGGTTTTTCTTCAATGCTAAGCTGAATCAAGGCAGTATAAGAACCTGGGGCAAGGTAAAGCCAACGTGTAGAAGCTAGGAGACCTTTTTTTAATTTACGCTTTTTAAAGAAGTAACAAGGAGCCTTTTTCTTGAACTTGCTTTGCAGCCCAGTGCAGCTATCAAAAGAAAGTGTATTGAGTTCATTTGATACTAGCTGGCGCTTTGGAACCAAGCCAAAGTCATTTTGTAATTTCTCCTTAACAGTCAAATTACTTTCGCCCTCACCACCAGCTAAAAAATTTGAAACTTCCTTTGTTAGGTAGTTTATTGTCGGTGCAGGGAATAGCTTTTTGCTAACGCTAAACCAACCCCAAGCAAAGCAAACTACGCCAACTAGGATTGTAAGAGAAAGAACGAACGTGAATTTTGAACGGTCCATATATAAAAAAGGCTTATTATTGGGTTATTAATTAGGTTTAAAGATATTTCGAGGGCTTTTTGAAAAATCTTCGTAGATCTTATTAGCTTTTGCGATTAGCACTTCGTCAAAATCACCGTTCGGTGTTTTTGATTTGCTGGGGGCCGAAATTTGCCCTGCAAGATGCTCAACATCTGCCTCTACACCAAGAGTGGATGTAATTGCTCCAATCACTTCTCTAGGTAAAGACTTCATTACATCATGATTCACAAGGTGAATCTGGTCTAAATCGTGTTTTTCGAGGAGATAAATATGCACAGCAATCCAGTAGTCTAACCAGTAGTTAGGGTCTTCGGTGCTTAGTGCGGGGTTCATGTCTTTGGCAGCAAAGTCAAAGGGAAGGTGACCAGGCCCAAATTCATGGTGCGAAAGCCAACCCATGTAGGCTTTGGTGAAAGAATCTTCAACTTCAGACTCTATAAATCTTTGGTGTTGGCGAAAGAGTGATAAAGCGCAATCAACTGGGTTTCTGTAAACTAGTAGTATAGTCGTTGTTTTTTCTTCACAAAGACTTTTTAACCTACCGATATTATTGTTGTTTTTGGATAGATAACGAAACTGCCTCTCTCCGTTTTCACTAAGAGTAAATTTAGAGTTAGCAACTACAGCCCGATAGTCTGCAAAGTCTTTGAGGATCTGTTTTGTAGCAGGTTTAATCTTAAAATATTTTCCATCTGTTTCTTCACCGCAGAAGGTCTTCCAGAAAACTTCTTCAAAGGCTTCAGGGCTGTCAAAGTCCACTGCAATCCCATCACCGTGGGCACGCTCCGTTAAAACGGCCTCTTTTGACGATTTATTGATGACTCGATTCCACAAGTTCGGCGCTAAAACGAAGGGCATATCGCGGTAGCTTAAGGACTTAAAGACCTTTTGCTGGTCGAGAAGGCGTAACAAAATAGTGGTGCCTGAGCGGGCAAGGCCGCACACATAGACAGCATTATCACCAGAGCTGTTTTTTTTCGGTGGGAGGGAGTAATTGCGCTCTATATCAAAGGACAGGCGCCTTACTGATTCCGAACCTAGTGCGAGCCAATGTAACCATTTTTCGATTACATTGTAATTTACATCGACAGTTTCTGGTTTTTTTTTCTTAAAGATATAGCGGACAAGCCACCAAAGGGTAGCAATGACAGAAACATAGATTGCATAATCAACATTTTGTTCTTCTTCCCAAGCCAAAAACCAAGGGAGAAAACCTGCAATAGCGGCTAAAGTTGCAACATAAAGAAAGGAGACTAAACTAAACCTAAGAGTTGTTAGGCCTGCATCAATAACGAGTACTTGTCTTTCATCATCTGTTTTTGCAGCAAAAAATAAGTTCATTTTTGTTGAAATTATCTTTCCTTGGGCCAAAAACCAACGTCCACCGAAGGTGACCATTGCTACTTCTACTAATAGAATCCCCGTGACTAGGGAAATTAACAAATTCGGTATCATTCGTCTTCTGTTTCTTTTGTATCTATTTGGTCTTCTTTACGGAAACGCAAGACGAATTTCTTTAACGGGTACCATAAGACCCCGACTAAAAGCATAAAGATTGCCGAAATTACACCAACTATTGATGCAATTACGCCACCGCCAAGCCCTGGGCCAACATATGCAAAGGCGATGTTTGGGAAAAAGAGTAAAAATGCTATAATTACGGCTTTCATCATTTGGAAGATATTGGAATGAAGTTATTTTTAACGATTTCTAATAAAAGAAACCTTAATGTTAGAGCAGGTAAATGATTTAAGCAATGCTAAAAGGCCTGTACCTGTCATACCTGTAGGCTCACGTTTAACCAATTCTAACTATAATCGCCACAGGGACCATTTTCTTTATTCCAGTTGAATTTTCCATTTCTGTACTCTATATAAGAAAAAGCAAGATCTTGTTTTTTATCCAAATAGTTATGGGTTCTTATTAGAATCTAACAGTTCGCGTCAAAGATACACACAAGACTTAAAAGTAAATAAAAAGTAAGAAAACTAACCAAATAGCAAGATCTACATCGTTGCTTTTAAATACTAGGAAGTAAATTTAATGAATTCTAAAAAAATATCCTTTATTTCTTTTATCTGCCTTATCGTTATTTTTAGTTTTGTTTGGGGTTGGCTGAGTGTTACCAAGGAAGTCTTTCCTGGAAAACAAATCAATGCCTTAAAAAAGGAAATTAAAAAATTTACTTCTGGCGAGGAAGGGGACAAAAATTTATCTGTAGCAGCAAAAATTAAAAACGACCTAAATTTAGAGCCTACAAGGCAGCTGGTTCCCAGTTCTTTTTACAACAATACCTTTACTGGCTGTCAAAATTTACAGACACAATTTATTAAAAAATCAAA
>JASJGK010000254.1:0-7316 GCA_033791585.1 SAR324 cluster bacterium
TCTGGTTGCATTTGGCAGTGAAATAAATGAGAAAAGAAATGAGTTATTGATGAGTTTATCTATCCTAGCTGAGCAATTTAAAAAATCTAAAATTTAAAAAGAGCCTTTGATAATAACTAGCGTTAATTCTAGTAAGGCTCCAGAGCCATGGACATCCCCCAGATTTATCATGAGGTAAACTTCCAAAACTGCCTCAGGATCCAAGCTTGAAATTTTGAGGCTAGGGGTCGGTTTGAATCCTAAGGGTTTCACCAGAAAGTGGAGCTTGGCTGAACTACTGGAGGTACTTCATGGGTAGCTGAATGATATTAGGCGGTGGAAGGTTTTAGGGTGAGATCGACATAAAGAAGAGCAATTATGCAAGGTGAGCCCTATTTCCTCAGTCCTCAAATAGTTTTTAACTAACTAGTATATCGTCAGTAAATCAGCATTTAGTAAGGTCTTTCACCAGCTAACATTTGCACCAACGTATACGCTTCAATAAAACCCTCATTGATTCTTTTAGACCTTATAGAGCCAGATATATCATTTTGATCCGTCAAAGGTATCGAATCAATATCTTCTCTGATTTTAATGAGCCTTTTATACCCCTCTGTCATTTCATATGAATTCTCCTGCAGTTTATCGATTGCAGCAGTGACAAATCCTTTTTTCTGTGGAGTCGAAATTTGGCTATGATTATATTGGGGCCAATTTTTTACTATTTCTGTTGCTTTGTTTTTTAGGTCTCTTTTGGCTTGAACCTTAAAACTCATAATCATTGAGAGACAGATAAAACCAATTAGACAACTGAGGTAAATAAGGGTAGACCAGCTTTTATTTGGTATTATCTCTTTCTTTAACCACATTCCGATCGTTACCAATGAAGCAACTAAACTTACCACTGCAATAACTAAATTCATTCAAAAGCCTGCAAAAATGTTAAATTGACAAAACAATCCTCGAACATGAACCACTGCTCTAACCGTATACGAGACTGTATACCGAAAGATATGCTAAATTTAAAAACATAAGGAGTTCAAGAAGGTGTGGAATTCGAATCCACATTACCATCTCAGTAGGCTGGCCTTCACCTTGAAATTGCCGCAAGGAAACCAAGGTAGGCAAATAAATCTAACCGTACACTGATCCGTACACGAAGGAACGCCTAAGGAAGACATAATTTAATAAAATTAGGGGAATAAAGAAAGGATATGGTGGCGAGACCAGGAATCGAACCAGGGACACGAGGATTTTCAGTCCTCTGCTCTACCGACTGAGCTATCTCGCCACTAAACCAACATTACGCCTGTTTTTTAATGCTCCGTCAAGCAAAAATTAAGTTCTCTTTCTCTAAAAGCGCCAAAATGCCTTTTTTATCCGAATTTGTGTAGTTTTTGATCAATCGATCTGAAACAGACTCTTTGGCTTCAAAGTTTGCAAAGGCTTGGTCTAGGTATTTCGATTCTGACTCTTCTCCCGCTTTACTTTGCTTTTCTAAACCCTTTTTAGACAGGTCAATTGCAGTTTTTAAAATTTTAACACATTCAGGGTCTTTAACTAGGCAATCAAAACCAGTCAAATAACCTCTTTCGTGAATTTTTTTAAAGATCTCAATCCCTGAACTTTCCACCCAAGCCACTGTTTCTAACAATACTTCGGGATCGTAAAGTAAGCCTTTCCAAAAGGCCGCTTGCCCCAATAACATGGATACGGGGCCAGCATCACAGGTCCTTGTTTCAATGGCGTTGCGTAATCTAGCCACAGGGAAGGTACCACCTAATTGGGCAACCCAGTCTTGTTTTTCATAAGTAAGTCCATTTTTCCCCTTATGGTAGTAATCCACGAAGTTAGTATCCCGTAAATCCTGGGTTCCATCTTCTCGCTCTAAAACCATCATGGGGATCTGACTCACATAGTCAATATAACGTTGGTAGCCAAAACCCTCTTCAAAAACAAAATCCAAAAACCCCGTACGCCTTGAATCTAAATTTCGCCAAGTCCAGTTTCTAGAACTTTTACAGCCAGAAAGCTCACTATTACGAATTGGGCTAGTTGCAAAAATGATACTCATCACCGAGCTCAGAGCCACCGCCACCTTCATTTTGTTTCTCATATCCTCTTCTGAGGAATAATCAAAATTCGCTTGGGCAGTTGCTGTCATACGCATCATATGCCTTGCCCCTTCCCCAAAAGCGGGCAAATAGTCAGCCATAATTTCGTAGCGTTTTTTGGGTACTAGACCGATATCATCCACATTGGAAAAGGGATCATATCCCATACTGAGCCACAATACCGATTGCTCAGTACTTAATATTTTTAATTGTTCTCTGTAGGTATTTAATTCCAGTTCAACGCCAGCCAAGCCCCCAATGGGCTTCAGACTCAACTCTAATTGAGCACCAGGTTCCAAGGTAATAGAAGAACCATCTTTTTTTAAGCCAATAATATTACCCCCTTCGCTGTAAGGGGTCCAACCGAATCGTTCAGCAAAGCCATTTAAGATTGGCTGAATATGCTTACTATATTCTAGCCGAGTCAGAGTTTCAATATCGAAACCTATCACTTCTTGCTCCAGACCCAACTTCCATTGGTCCTGAGGTTTTTCTGCCTTATAGAAATAATCTAAAAATTCTTGGGCTGGTAGGTTTTGGCTCATAATTGTGTAACTTAATAATTTAAATGATGATTGCAGTATAGTGTTTCCTATTTATTCTGCCAACTAATCCCGCTTAAGAAATAACTTCTTTCAGTAGTTTTTCTTTTAATTGTTTAGCCTCTACAGAAAAAGCCTTTTTTTCTATTTCAGAAAAAAGGCTGATCTTCCCATAGTCGCCATCGTACCCTCCAAAACGAATGACCTTATCATAACGCATTCTGGAAATGGCTTCAGCTAAAACTGGAGTCGCAGCTTTTTCAATCGCATCTAAAGGCACGTCTCTTAGAATCCCCAGTTCACTTCCAAGTTGATTCAAGAGGCCGAAATAGGGCAGCTGCACCCCTTTAGTTAACACGCCTTGCCCCATAATCTCCCCGATTATTTCAGCCAATGGAATCAAAGATTCAAACTGCTCACCCCTTTGAAACACAGGCTCCATGCGGTCGCTAAGTTCTTCAATTCGATTTAAGACTCCCACAGTAACAGGTTTACCACAGCCAGAGCAAAGGCCCTTTTGCGCTCTGGTTTGATCAGGTGTAAGTTGCTCACTGCATTTTCTGTGACCATCTAAATGATATTTCCCCTCATCAGGGTAAAAATCCAAAGTCCCCAAAAATCCTTTTTTTGAATCCTTTAGAGCCTCCCTAAGGGAAAAAAAATCCTTTTCGCAGGTGAAGATATTTGCCTCCCGTCCCAACTTCCAAGGAGAGTGACAATCGGAGTTGGCAACTAAATTAAAAGAGTCTAGGGCTGAGATCTTACGATTCATGGCAGGGTCAGAAGAAAGACCTGTTTCCAAAGCAAAAATATGAGGGGTTAAATCTTCGAAGCATTCTCCTATTGAATCAAAACCCGACTTCGACCCGAACAAAGAAAACCATGGGGTCCAGATGTGAGCGGGGATCAAGTAACCTTCTGGTGCCTCTTCCAACATAATTTCCAATAAATCTTTCGCATCCAATCCTAGTATAGGTCGGCCATCAGAATGAATATTTCCAATCTTTTCCAGTCTTTTATTTAATCTTTCCACAGAGGCAAAATCAGGGACCACCAAAATAGTATGAATTTTTCTGACTTTACCGTTTTTTTTATAAATACTGCTAATTTCAGCCGTCAGCATAAAATTTACAACGTTGCCTTGGGGTTTCCAGCCAGATATTTGGTAGTCGGATTTTTCTTTGATCTCAAAAAGTCCTTGATGGTTTTTTGACGGGAGCAGGTTTTTCTTTATTTGGGCAAACCACTCAGGATGAGTAAAATCACCCGTCCCCAGAACGTCGACCCCCTTTAGTTTTGCCCATTCAGCCAAGCCAAAAAGGTGGCTTTCTCTGCTTGTAGCTCTAGAAAAATGTGAATGGATGTGGAGGTCAGCTATAAACATAAGATTATCTTTTTTTCCCAAGCTTATGTCAGGCCTACAAAATAGTACAAGTGCTTTCCAAATTAAAATGAAATGTACACTCCTACCCTTTGCCCAAATGGAAAGGACTTGGTACTCTGCAAAAGATTAAAAAAAATGAACGGCGGTAGTTTTTTTTAAATGAATAAATTTGCTAAAATTTGGAGGGCAAAGTGGAATTAGGTCACGCTATCAATAGTATAATCGGATTAAGTTTTGTAGCTATCCCATTAATGTTCTTGATCAACAATACAAGATCAAAAGATGCAGAAGAACAAGAAAAACAAAAAGCAGACGAAAAAAAAGAAAATAAAAAATAACTACAAATAGTGAAATAAGTGGCATGAGTCATAAAATTGGTCATCGAGAAAAATTAAGAATTATCATCTTTGAAGCTGATACCCCTATGGGTAAGTTTTTTGATGAAGCCGTTATTTTTGTTATTGTCTTTAGCGTCTTTGCTGTAATGCTCGAAAGTGTTGCTGATATAAAAGACCAATTCGGCGAGGCACTTTTTTGGCTAGAGTGGTTCTTTACCATTGTTTTTACGTTAGAATACATCATTAGAATCTATTGCATCAATAAGCCCTTCCGCTATATATTCAGTTTTTTTGGTATTGTAGACTTACTGGCTATACTACCTACTTATCTAAGCCTTATACTTTCTGGCACACACATCCTCGTGGTGGTTCGAATTTTAAGAGTCTTACGGATTTTTAGAATCCTCAAATTAACAAAATACATCGCAGAAGCCCAAACACTGTCTACAGCTCTGGTTGCCAGTCAAAGAAAAATCACCATCTTTTTAACTTCTATCTTAGTTTTAGTGGTGATTTTAGGCTCAACCATGTATGTCATAGAAGGAGCTGAAAATGGCTTTACCTCAATTCCTCACTCTATGTATTGGGCAGTTGTTACCCTTACTACGGTTGGTTATGGTGATGTCTCGCCCCAAACTAATTTAGGAAAGGCCTTAGCCAGTGTTGTAATGATACTCGGTTATGGCATAATTGCCGTTCCCACAGGTATAGTCTCGGCAGAAATCGCCAAGTCACAGCAAAATATCAATACTAGCACTCGGATTTGCCCGGACTGCAATGAAGATGGGCATGACCGTGACTCACAATTTTGCAGGCACTGCGGTACAGAGCTAGATTAGCTACAATTAAAATAGATGAATGGCCATGGCACCCAAAGAAATCGATTTGCAAAAAAGAGTAGAAGAATTTTTTAGCATCCAAAAAAGCCAACGAATTATCAGCCAAGACCATAGCCTGACGATTTTAAGACTCATTGAGCAAAACACCCCTTTCGGCCACAATAGGGCGCAAGAAGTTTTAGTAAAGATCGCCAGCTCCCCCCAAATCAAGAGTGAAGAGTTAGATAAAATCAAACACCTGTTTTTAGAGGCTCTTAGCAGTTTTAATGAGTTCAACCCTGCTCGCAGATTCTTTACCTCTGAATTAGTCAGTCTTTTTGATACTCCCGAAAAGTTAAAAATTACAGTTGAGACTTTGCTCCTCGCAAACCATCTGCAACTGACAAAAATTGCAGCCCACTACCTCAGAAGTTTTTTAGGTACAAACCAAGTCATTGAAATTTTAGTTCACTGCGATGAAATCTACAACGCCAATGAGGTGGAGATTAAAGAGCAAACCTTGAAGTCCTTCCGCCTAATTTTTTCCCAGAAATTGCTTGCTCTTTTTAGTCCGGTTTTCCTTGAGGAACAGCAAAAACTTTTTGAACTGGGTGAGGATCAAAATCTAGAATTATTAAAAAAAATTCTCTCATCCTTAGCGTTTGATTCCTGTGGGCCTAAGCTTTTAGGCCGTAACGAACTTTTCGCTAAGTTAGCTGAAGTCATTACATTTGCCCAAGCCCACCGCTGGCAGCCAATCTATGCTAAAAAGCGCTATGATTATTTAAGGCTTTATCTTCAAGATTTGACCCATAAGCCCGTTATTAAGGGAATTGCGCCTGCCAATTTATCTAAGGTTGTGGCCTGCTTTATTTTTTGCAATCAGCAGCTACAGCCAAACAAAAAATTAATAGAGCTGTTAGTGGACGGAGAAACCTTTGAACAAGAAGCCACCCAAGAAGCCCTAGAAACATTTTTAAGCCATTTAGCGCCGACCACTATTGATGCCCTACTTTCAGATATAAGAGACTTTTTAAGCCAGCTTTTACAAAGTGACCCAAAAGATATTGAAGATGCTTTAGAGCAGGTTAGTAAAAATTATAAAGAAAAGTTAGAAAACCCAAGTCTGTTAGGCCGTTTTTACGGTGCAGCCATGGACCTAAAACATCTCGGGGTTACAGTGGTAAATCAGGTCAATGATTTGACTGAAGAAATTATTGAAACCTTCCACAAAGAAGAGGATGAACAAAGAGATACAGCAACAATGGAACAGCTCTTTGGAGGTATTACCAGTGGACTGGCAGAGGTTGCACCCTTTAAACTGATCCCCAAAAACCAAGCCCTCTTCGATCATTTTAAAGCCTATCAAATTGTTTCCACCAATATAATAGGTCTGCTAGGTGCCAATATTGACTGTGGAAAACATAATCTAGAAGGTGCAATTGATCTTTTTGGTGGAAAAGCAAATATTTCTTCTGTAAAAAAAATCTTTTTACAGCTTTTTCACTATTTGCAAGAAACCCAAAGTAGATCAGTTACGATCAATGAATTTCCCAACCCTATTGTAGCGGAAACAGTTTTTAAGGAATACTATTTACCTATTTTAGTTCCCAGTAAGAGTAAATCAGACTATTATTTACTCTGTATTGGTATTGGTTATTGTGAGCATAACTTTTTTGATTCGAGCATGAGTAAAGAGGTACAAAATGAATCTTGTTCCGTACCCTATTGCCTACTCTTTTCTACAGCGACAAAAAATAATGTAATGAACGCATTGTCTCGTAAAGTAGCCACCCAAGACAAAAAAATAAAAGAACTTGAGTTTAAGCCGTTAAACCAAAAACTCGATGACTTAAAAAAAGTTTCTTTAAAAGCCTTGTTAGACCTTTTGCATTTAATCCCATTTAATCACTGGGAAGAGGCAGATATGCAAAATTTTCTAATATATCTAGAAGGGGCTATAGGGTTGCCAATTAAGAATTTAACCATTGCTGATCACCAAGCAATCTAGGTTTTTCTTACAGAGACTGCCTTTACTAACATAAGCAATTGCTGAACTCAGGTTACCTGCTTACAATAGAAAAAACTTAACCAATAATAACGATTTAATGACTATGCACGCTGAACCTTTACAAAAAAAC
>JASJGK010000255.1:0-3457 GCA_033791585.1 SAR324 cluster bacterium
GTGAAAATAATTAATAAATATTCTTAAGTTTATTTATAAGTATAAAATCAATATACACCTGAAATTAAACTTTCTGTAAAACTTTAAAGAACCTTAAAAGTCAACTTATAGCCTATAAATTTAACCTTTTGGATGAAATATTTAATTTTTACAGAAAGAGAAAACAATAAAATAGAGGACGGGGCTAAGTCTGGAACCTGAAAAGGGCAAGGGGAACTATTGGGGGTTTTCTTTCTTTTATTTTATATTGTGTCTCTAAATTCAGAAATTTGATCACGTATCAACGTTAGTAGCTCATATTTATCCCAAGGTTTGGGTAAAAAACCATGAAAGAGGTTCATTTTATTAGCTTCTTTGATTTCAGGATGGTCGGGGTGGCCAGTGATTAGAATTCTACGGGTAAGGGGGCTGGTGGCTGCAACTTGCTTCATTATATCTATACCGCTGAATTCAGGCATTAAAAAATCTGAGATTACACAGGCAAATTTTTCTGTTTTGAGTAGTTCCATTGCCTTTGTAGAGCAGGAGGCCCAAGAGATTTGGAAGTCTAAAATAGAAAATTCTCTTTTAAGGGCGTTTAAAATAAATGTTTCGTCATCAATGATGAGTATATTTAAGGTTACATCTGTGGGATTTTGCATTGAGAATTATCGACTGGTTTATTTGTACTTTGACTTTTAACACACAACAGGCGCAATTAAAGGTAAAGATAGTTGATATTAGTACTGATTTATCTATACAAGAATTGAGTGTTTTTTTCTATGGAATTTTTTCAAGCCCACATCTGGAGTTTCTTAAAGTTGGAAGTAGAAAGATTAATATTCTTAGGCTATAATAAAGAAATGGATCTTTTCTGGTTTAAAATTAATGAACGATAATCGCAGACTTTTTTGGATTTTACTAACTCTTTCTTTAACGGCTCTTTCAGCAAGTTTTGTGACAGGTTGGAACCTATACAAAACTGCTATAACAGTGGAAAAAGGCAGGTTACGTGATACGGTAATCAGCCAAGCCAGACTGATGGAATCGGTAGGCGTTTTTGATATTCAACATGCAATAAAAACGGGTCAACCTATTTCAGTTGGGATAGAAGATACCCTAAAGCAATTTCAAAATGCACATACCAGCTTCAAGGGACTTGGTAAAACAGGGGAATTTG
Organism: SAR324 cluster bacterium; assembly: GCA_033791585.1. Taxonomy (GTDB): domain Bacteria; phylum SAR324; class SAR324; order XYD2-FULL-50-16; family XYD2-FULL-50-16; genus JASJGK01. Next base: position 1,160 of record JASJGK010000255.1, read on the forward strand.
CCTTAGCAAAAAGAAGCACAAATCAAATTACCTTTTTACTTAAACAGCGGCACAATAAAAATAACCCCCTAGCTTCTATTGCTTGGGATGCCGTTCAAGCCGAGCCAATGCGCAGAGCCTTAAAAGGTGAATCAGGGGTTATGGTAGGATTAGATTACCGGGGTAAAATGGTGTTAGCTGCCTATGAGCCTGTAACGCTACTAGGTTATGGGGTGGTCGCTAAGATTGATTTAGATGAGGTAAGAGAGCCTTTTTATAATACAGGTACGGTGGTTTTAATCATTTCCATGGTCTTGGTTTTGTTTGGTACAGCGGTAGTCTATAAGATAACCATACCTGTAATGAATAAGTTGCATCGCCAAAAAAACCAACTTAGTGAAGCCTTGAACTTACAAGAATTGATCTTTGAAAACATCGGCTTAGGGATCGTGCTCTATAAAGGCGAGCAAATAGTAAAGGTGAATCAAAAAACCTTAGAAATTTTTGGTTTTGAAAGCCATGAAATGGGCGAATTTGCAGCGAAATATTTTTTTGGTGGGGAGGCGAAACACAACAGGATCATCGAGCGGGCAGGCAATTTGTTCCGAGCACGAAAAGTCTACAAGGGGCAGATCCAACTCCATAAAAAAGATGGTGAACCCTTTTGGGGCACTTTGGTGGGGAAGGCTATAAAGTCAGAAGACTTTAGCCAAGGTAGCGTTTGGATCTTAGATGATATTACTGAAATTAAAATCATCGAGCAAAACATGTTGCAGCTGCAATCGGCAATCAATGAAGTTCCCGATGCTATTTTTATCATCAACGGTTCAGGAGAAGTCGTATTTCAAAATAAAGGCTTTGAAGCTATCCAAAATATTTTTCCCTTCGATTTGCTCAAGGCCTTTGACCCGAACTCAACCATAGAAAACAAAAAATTTAACCAAATTATACATAAAGTTGAAGGAGAGGGGATCTGGAAAGGGGAGCTATTTGGTAATGAAAGCAGTACCGAAAAAACCTATTTTCAAACTACCATTAGTAAAATCCCCAACATAAACGCTGAAGAAAGCGATAGCTTTGCCTTTATAGTGATTGATATTACAGCCGAAAGGAATCTACAGGCCCAGCAAATGCAATCACTGAAAATGGAATCCCTTGGCACTTTAGCAGGGGGTGTTGCCCATGAAATAAATAACCCTGTTGGTTTTGTAGGCTCCAATCTGGGCACAATGGTGGAATATTTACAGCGATTTGAACGGGTGGACAACCTTTATAGCCAAATTATAAAAGGGATAACAGAAGATAATCCAAAGTTAAAAGACTGGGTCCAAGACCTAGCAACCTTAAAAAAAGAAATTAAGTTTGAGTTTATTAAAGAGGATATCCCCTGTTTGACTAGCGACATGCTCGAAGGTCTAAGTAGGATTAAAACCATTGTAAAAAACTTGCGTGATTTTACTCATGTGGATGACCATATTTTAGGCGAAATTGACCTAAATGAAGCCTTAAAGAAGTCGGTTAAAATAGCCTGGAGCTCTTTAAAATATAAATGTACTATCATCGAAGATTTTGGTGAGATCCCTCTGGTGGAATGCTACCCCCAAGAAATCAATCAGGTATTACTTAATTTAATAATCAATGCTTCCCAAGCAATAGAAAACAAGGGTAATATAACCATAAGAACCACGAGACACTATCAAAATGTGCTTTTACAAGTGGAAGACACGGGTAAAGGTATAGAACCAAAGTATCTGGCTAGAATATTCGAGCCTTTTTTTACCACTAAAGATATTGGTAAGGGCACGGGTTTAGGTCTTTCTGTTTCTTATAAAATTATTAAAGACCACAACGGGGAAATCAATGTTTCCAGTAAGATAGGTGAAGGAACCCTATTCACTGTTACCTTGCCCATAGTACATAAATCTAATAATACATTTGAGGGCTAGATGCATCCAGATCTTAAAATAGGTGAGCTAAAAATCCTTTGTGTTGATGATGAAGTGGCAATTTTAAGGGCTTTAAGAAGAGAATTTTTAGAGTTACCAAACCCAGTGACCTTTATTTCAGACGATGCAGAAGCCTTTACTTTAGTGGGAAAAGAGGAATTTGCCTTGGTGATTTCTGATTACCTGATGCCCAATCACCTCGGGCCAGACATTTTTGAGGAGTTAACAAAGCACTTTCCAAAAACCAGAAAGCTTTTGTTAACAGGGAGGTCAGACCATAACGGAAAAAGTAGATCTGAATACGACCACCTTTACCATTCCTACTTAGAAAAACCTTGGAAGAAAAGGGAACTCATCACCATGATTCAGGGCC
>JASJGK010000256.1:0-13168 GCA_033791585.1 SAR324 cluster bacterium
TAAGTCGGAACTTTCCACTTTTACTCCTTTTCTCAGGTCTGGCGGACTACTCCCACTAGGCTCCTGCTTTTTTAGCAGAACTCCTGTAAGTCGGAACTTTCCACTTTTACTCCTTTTCTCAGGTCTGGCGGACTACTCCCACTAGGCTCCTGCTTTTTTAGCAGAACTCCTATAAGTCGGACCTATCCACAGTTTTCACTTTTTTAGCTTCCTACATTAGTAAAAGCCTGCGGCTTTTGCCTTTGCATGCAAAGGATAAATCCTTTGGAGATGCTATATCGCTGCGTGAATAACAGACTGATTCCCCTCCCTAAGATTTATTCCCTTATGGGTGGACTCAGCCATCGTATTTCCAAATTTTCGGGTTTCCTTCTATTAAGTTAAAGCTTGCGGCTTTGGTCTTAATCTCTAAACCATAAATGGTTTAAGGAAACTTAATCGCTGCGTGATTGATACGGGTAGACGTTTAAAGCCTTTTTGAACCTTTCCTCTTTCAGGTGAATTAAGAGAAACGTGCCTTACCTAGCCCACTCTAATTACAGTGTGAGTGACACTTAAACCGTTAAGCGCCTGTAAGTTTTGTATCCCTGCATCGTCCTTCGAAAGGTTCGGCAATTCAACTTTCATCTTGTCTACTATGAATCAGCCTCTTCAGCCTGAATTCTTGGGCAGTGCATCCACTGCATTCACTCACAAAAGGGCGCTAGGCCTCTTTTTAAGAGTATTTTTAAAAGACTTTTTTGCCCTACTGGCTTTTAAACCAGATTTTGAAGGCCTGCGGCTTTTTATGTACCAGCGACAATTCGCTTGGAGATATTTAGTAGCTAGGCATTCAATTAAAAGACTTCTCTTCTTTGTTCTAGAAACCCTAAGGGGTTCTAGTACTTAATAGCTCAGCATCCAACCTGAAAGCTTCGCTTCTTTTATGTGAAAACTATTAAGGGTTTTATTACTTAATCGCTTTCAACCTCAATTCACTTGGGGTTACCCATTGATCGTGCAAGGTCGCCCTATCTATTTGTTCAGGCCAGTTAAAGTCTGAACCTGTCTCAACTGCTCCTTCTCCCCTATTTTATTTCGGGGGTGGGAGGTTGATCCACACCAAAGGCAATTGAGCATTGCCTCTGGAGTAGACCAGCCTTAAGCTAGTTTATTCTTGGGTTTTATAAAATCCTTAGAGAGGGCAAGCCCTCTCCTTAGACTCTAAGAAACTAGTTCAGTAAACTTAACACGTTTTTAGGTGTTTGGTTTGCCTGAGCAAGCATGGCAGTTGAAGCCTGACTCATGATCTGGTTTCTGGTAAAGCTTGCCATTTCGGCAGCCATATCAGTGTCACGAATCACAGACTGTGCAGAACCTAAGCTCTCGTGAGCAGTTCGCAAGTTGTTCAAGTTAGATTCCAGAGTATTTTTCTGGAATGCACCCATGTCGCCTCTGCGAGCAGAGATATTGTCGATTGCATCATCAATCAACTTTAGGGTATCTTCAGCACCTTGAAAGGTTCTTACATCAACATCGTTTAAAGACATGAAACCTGTCTCGTTATCGATGTTTCTTGCAAGAGTGTCAGTACTCACGCTGTCAACAGAGATCCCTACTGTTTGGTTGGTATTTGCACCAACATGGTAGTTTGCACTGTTCTGGCTAATGAATGCCTTCCCAACAATTTTACCACCTGCATCAGCATCTTCAGTGGTTACAACTCCTGTAAAGCGTACAGAAAGCCCTTCTACGTTAGCGGTGCCACGTTGACCAGTAAGGTCTTGGCCCATACCAATTGCAGACTCGCCATTGATAGTACCCTTCACATCTTTACCAGCGTTAGACACTTCAATCTGACCAGCAGACTCAGAGAGCACACCAGCAGTTGAGCTTGAGAACTGGAATCCAGATGCGCTACCCCAATCTTTGTGAGTTAAGCTTAAGTTGCCAGCTGCATCGGCTGAAACATCAACTTCAAGGCCTGCGTCATTGATGGAATTTTCAAAGTTTTTCAAGGCAGTTGTTAAAGTATCGTCAACAGTAGTGGTGTATTCCGCCATCTTACCGTTTTCAATTACTGTTAGAGTCTCACCGCCTTTCATTAGCTCATCAGTCAAGGCAGCCTTACCTGTTACAAATGACTTAGTAGCACTTTGAGTTAGAGCAACTTCAAAACCTGATTCACGTGAATCTTTTGTTTCCAAAGTGGCTGAAACAAAGGTTAAGCTATCACCAGTTGAGGTTCCGCTTGCGCCAATTGATCCGTCTAGTAACTTTTTGTTACCAAACTGAGCTTGGTCAGCGATTCTGTCGATAGTAGCTAAAGCGTTATCAATTTCAGCTTGGTCAGCCTGTAGCATGGTCTCGTCATTTACACCTTCGTTGGCAGCGTGAACTGCTAACTGGCGAATTGAGATCAAAAGACTGTTAACTTCGCCTAAGTTGGCTTCTGTAGTTTGAATCATGCTTACTGCTGACTCACTGTTGTCAATCGCTTGGGATAGACCAGCAACTTGCCCTCTCATTTGTTCTGAGATAACGAGTGATGCAGGGCCATCGGCTGCACGATTGATTTTCATTCCACTTGAAAGTGCTTCTAAGTTTTTACCTAACGCTTTGTCATTGATTTGTAAATTTCTGTGAGAATTTACTGCTGCGCTGTTGTGGTTGATTCGAAGAGACATAATAACCTCCTTGTATATGGCATTTGAGCCAATTAGTTTAATACTCCATCCTTGGAGTACAGTATTTTTACGAAAGCTTTAGTTTGTAGGCGTGTCAGTCCATTGCTGCCCCTCTACTAAAAGAGTTCTCAAATCTATGAGACTTAAAGCTTATTTTACTAGTACCTAAATTTATTTAATTCAGGCTCATTCACGGCCAAATCCTATGGCCTATACTCAATGCCTTCCAGGCATTTTTTGCAGCGAAAGCTGCGGTTTGTACCTTATTCACGAAGTGAATTAGTGTCCTCAAGCCAATTAGGGCTTGCACGTAAAAGCAAAAGCCAAGGGCTTTTACTAAATTCATCACTTAGTGATTCAGTTTCCCCAAGCCAATGATGGCTTAAGTACTCCTCGGGTTACACTTTTGGTCTAAACCCCTCCGTTTAGACCGTCTTCTTGTTTGATTCTGTATTATTGAATCAAAGTTTTTTGCTAAGTTGCCCTAGCAAGTTAGGAGTCACATCCTGTGACTCTTTTTGTACCTGCTTTTCCTTTTTTGAATCAGCAGGGTTTGCTTGTTTTGTTAGTCTTCTTGACTCATCCTTGAGTCATAATTTTCAATGGACTCTTCCTTGAGTCTTATGCCAATCGGTCTTGGCCGATGTTATGAAAATCTGATCCCAACATATTTTTAAGATCCTGTGCCATTTTAGTGGCTTTGTCGGCTCTGAGCTCTAAGAGTTCTTCACCTGCTTCTTGTGGGGCAATGCCCTGTCGTAAGAGTTTGATGGCTAAGTCTACGTAAGTATTTTCTTTCCACTTCAACTCTTCACTTAAATCTACTAGCTCCTGCTGAGCGTTTTTTACCAGTTTTAGCGAATCCATTCGCTCGATCTCACTAGAGCCTTTGATTTCTTCAAGGGCTGTAAAACCAGACTGGTTTGCCACTCCGACACTCAGTGTCTTTGGGTTAACAGCAGGGATGCTCAAGCGCTCTTTACGCTCATCATTTGCATCTAAGGGAACTAAAATTCCCTTTTGGGCTACATCTGCGTAGCCTACGATCTGACCGGGGTGCTCAATCTTGCCTCCATAATGAAGCACAAGACCAGCGACCCTTTTTGAGTCCGGAACTCCAATTAAGAAGCCTCCGTCGCCTAGGGCCTTTTCCATCCCGATTCGGCCTTTAATATCTTCCCCTGGGTCAGCTTGGCTGAACTCTCCCGGTTCGTTGCTTAAGATTCTGGTGTTTAGGCTCATGCCCTTAAAGTTACCACCACTACCTAAGCGGTTGTGCATTAGCACTAACCTTCCATCTACACTCAAGCAGGCACTCAACTCCAACCCTGCTTGCCACAATGCTCGCTGAAGGCCCGCCACTAGGCTTTTTGGGTCTTCTGTTTGAGATAACCTGTATCTTACCTCTTGTTGCCCTTGGGCAATCACCAGCATGCTTTCAGCTGATAAGGTCTGGGTATTTACTAACTCAGGCCCCACTAAACTTGCAGGCTTTGCAGCCCTTTCAATTGCCACTGGGTAACCACCAGCATTTGAGCTTTGTACTAAAGCGGAACCCCTTACAAAGCGGAGGCCCTCTCCTGTCATGTTTGCCAATACCCCACTTTTTCCGTTGAGTAGTGCCCTTCCTTGGAAGCTTGCGCTTTCGCTTAAGGCTTTGATCTGGCGTAATCTTTCAACCAAGTAGCTATTGGTTAGGCTACCTGGAACGTTGGTTCTATTTTCGAGGCTTGTCTTTAAAAAAGCCTCCATTTCACTTAGCTCGGACCTCATGTGTTTAAGGCTGGCCCCTGTAATCTGTAGGATGGAAACACATCCTTCCAGTTTTGCAACTGGTGACACTCCAGGAACTGGCCCCTCCCATAGTCCCGGCTCAATTCTTCTTGGCTCCAACAATTTTGGAACCTGAAAAGCGTAAGCTTTCATTATTCCCCTTAAGGTTTAGGCTTCTTCAAGTATTAAAGAAGCGATTCTTAACCGTTAGTCCTGAGGCAGCAGGCGCACCCTGCCACCTTAGGAGAACTTTAGTAGTTAGTTATCAAATTATTTGAGTAAACTAAGTACGTTGTTCGGGGTCTGGTTAGCCTGTGCTAACATTGCTGTTGCCGACTGAGTCATGATCTGGTTTCGAGTAAATTCACTCATTTCCTCGGCCATATCTGTGTCTCTAATCACACTTTCAGCGCTGAGCATTGACTCTTTTGCTACTCTTAGTGAGTTCAAGTTAGATTCAAGTGTGTTCTTCTGAACAGCACCTAGATCCGCTCTAGTACTAGTAACTTGGTCAATGGCATCATCCAGTAAAAGTAGAGCATCCTGTGCACCTTGGAAGCTTCTTACATCCAAGTCTCTTAATGATTCATAACCTGATTCATTGTTTACATTTACAGCCAACTTGTTGGTTGCTGTGTTGGGAATCAAGGCTGAGGTTGTCTGCATGTGATTACCACCAATCTGAAACCTTAAAGCGTTGGAATCGATACTCACTCGGCCTACTTCAGCCTTTAGTGGGTCTGCGATACCTGTAAATCTTACTGATAATCCTTCTACGTTAGTTCCAACACCACCTGTTAAAATCTGGCCTTTGCCCTCAGCTACTTCGTCGCCGATGAAGCCTCTTACGTCCAATCCGTTTTGAACCCACATTGGTGTGTCTGCATTTTGAGACAGTACCCCTGCTGTGCCACTGATCACGCTAAAGCCCTCTTCTGAGCCATAATCGTGGTGCACCATAGTCATCTTACCTTCTTCAAAGTAGGCATTTACTTTCAAGCCTGCATCTTTGATCTCGTTGTTTAAGCGGTTTTCAAAAGTCTCTAAAGTCTCACCCACTCTTGACTGAACCTGTACTGTTTTATCACCCTCTTGGATGTTTAAAATCTCACCTGTGTCGATCATGTCTGTGGTCCACTGGACAGTACCTTGAACCTTAGCCTGAGTTGCCTCTTGGTCGATGGTTACTGCGTAACCACTTTGTGGGCTGGCTTTGGTCGTAGTTGTGGCGTCGACATAAGTTAAGTCGGGGCCAGAAGCTGTACCGTTCATTCCATTGGAGCCATCAAGTAATGACTTTTTACCAAACTGTGACATCTGGGTAATGCGATCGATAGATTCAATTGCGTTTGCTAGTTCGGCCTGATCGGCTTCAAGCATACCCGTGTCGTTAATGCCATCGTTCGCAGCATGAATGGCTAGGCCACGCATAGAGATCAAAAGGCGGTTTACTTCGTTAAGATCGGCTTCTGCTGTTTGGACTAAAGCAACTGCACTCTCACTGTTCATTACCGCTTGGGTTAAGCCTGCAACTTGGCCCCTCATTTGTTCTGAGATCACTAATGCTGCTGGGCCGTCACCGGCTCGGTTGATTTTTAATCCACTGGATAAGTGCTCCAAGGATTTAGTCAGTCTAGCGTCGTTCTGAATCAAATTACGATGAGTATTTGACGCTGCTGTATTGTGGTTAATGCGTAAAGACATGGTTTTCTCCTAAGTGCTTAAGCCTCAAATCCTTTGAGGGCTACAGCTTCATTTATATAGCTTTTGACATCTTGTCAGTGATCAGGAAACTTCCAGTTTCCGTGTTTTTAGCTTTGACATCTTGTCAGTATTCTCAAGAGCATCCTGCTCTTGATTTTTGTAAGAGTTGCATCACCAAGATTTATTTCGGCTTGTGTAGGGCCAACTTGGTGGATTACTCTGTAAACTGTTTTTTAAGCTTTCGCTTTCAGGCTTTTTGGTGCCTGTTTTTTTTTAGCTGCCTTGAGGTTTTAGACTCTTGGCTACTGGGTATTTGTCCTTTAGAGATTACCTCTCACAAGACCACTACCTTTTATTTTTTTGTAGTTAGAGCTCTAAAACTCTTGGCTACTTGGGGTTTCGCCCATTTACAAGACCTGTGGTCTTATGGTTGCTTTAGACTTTTCTAGCTTAGCTAGTTGGTCTGTTTACTTCCAACTTGTATTACGTTGGTTTGTTTACTGCGTTCCCTGTTTTGAAAGCTTCGCTTCCTCTTTGTGCAAGCGATAAATCGCTTGGGGACACTTACTGGCTAGCCAGTAACCGAAATCTTCTGGGCACCTGTTGCAACAACACTTGCCTTTTGGCTGATCTCTTTAAAACCTGCTGAGATGTTGCCTAAGATCCCTTGGATGTCACGGATAATATCTGCATCTTTTTTCAAGTTTGCTATTACTGTCTGCTCATAGCAGAAGACATAAACAGACTTTAGGTTTCTGGCGATCTCACCACCCTTGTCTTCTCGAAGGGTTGAAATCAATTCCAGTAGAATCTTGCCACTCTTGTGAAGGGCGATGTGAGTTGCCTCAAAATCTTCTTCAGCTATGGCTTTAATCCCTTGGTTCATAAAGCGATTCATTCCATCAAAAAGCATCAGAACTAATTGCTTCTGGCTTGATGTGCCTACGCTTGTTTTTTGATATGCCTGATAGGGCCTTCCCTGTGCCATTGTAAAACCTTGTTTGATTTAAGTGTTAGGCTCCAATCCTTTGGAGCCTTAATTTACTTCTTTAAAACTTACTGAGCGTTTAAGAGACTCAAAACTGCTTTTGGTTACTCGGCTTGCCGAGTAAGTTTCCCTAAGCCATTTATGGCTTACATATAGGGAGGCAAACCTCCCTGTAAGCTTAAGTATCATTCAGTTACTGAGCGTTTAAGAGACTCAAAACTGCTTTTGGTGTTTGGTTTGCCTGACCTAACATCGCCATTCCACTGGAAAGGAGAATCTGTTGTCTGGTAAACTTACTCATCTCTTCTGCCATGTCTGTATCACGAATCTCGCTTTCTGCGGCCGTCATATTTTCCTTAGCGTAGCGAAGGTTGCTCAAATTTGTTTCCAAAGTGTTCTTCTGGAAAGCACCTAAATTACCTCTCACACTGGTGACTTCATGAAGCGCTTGATCAATTAAGGTCATTGCGTCCTGCGCACCCTGAAAGGTGGTTATATCTACATCTCCCAAGCTACTAAAGCCGGAATCATTATCCATGTCGCGAGACAAGGTGTGACTGTTCATATTGGGTAGATCAATCCTTGCCGACTGTGCCTGAGCTGGCCCAACTTGAAAAGTTAAGCTGTTGTTAGTCACATAAGCTGCACCCTCTGAGATATCCATTGGCTCTGCTGGTTGGCCGTTGGCATCTAATACTGGGTTACCTTGGTCATCTGTCTTAGGCTGAGTTTTCACTCCACCTACATATTCGATCACTAAGCCTTCAGCCTTGGTTCCTTGGGCGGCTGATAAAAATCTGCCGTCACCGTGAGCTAATTCGCCCCCGATTGTGCCCTGTACATCAGTACCCTGTACTGACTCAGCCAAAGTGTTGGCCTGCTCTGTTAGTAAACCTTCAACACTGGTTACAGCGCCAAAACTTGGCTCTGAGCCATATTCTGTGTGCTCGGCCCAAAGACGTCCGTCTTCGGTTGAGCCTACTTCCATGCTCATGTTGTTTTGTTTGATCAACTGCTCTAGGTTGTTCACGATGGATTCCATGGTCTCGCCTACTTTACTGTAGTAAGTTAGGCTGCGGCCTCCCTCGTGTAGAGTGAATTGAACCCCACCTGAGTTTGTTTCTTCTTCACTTAAGGGCCGTGAGCCTTCAAGGCGCGCTCGGGTTGAAGCTGATGTAACATCTACTTCATAACCATCTGCAGGGCTTGATTCTGTCTCAGTTTCAGCTTTTACAAACCGAATCCCTTCACCAACTGCTACACCGCTGATCCCGTTAGAACCATCAAGTAGGGAGCGTGTTCCAAACTGTGCTTGGTTCGCTATCCCATCTAGGGTTTGAAGAAGGTTATCAACTTCTGCCTGATCGGCAGCTAACATCTTGTCATCATTTACGCCCTCGTTGGCAGCGTGAAGTGATAACTGTCTCATGCGGATCAAGATATTGTTTACTTCGTTTAGTGATGATTCTGCAGTTTGTACTAATGACACTGCAAGTTCACTGTTGCTGGTTGCCTGCTCTAAACTGGCTACCTGACTTCTCATCTGCTCAGCGATCACCATGTTGGCTGGTCCATCAGAGGCTCGGTTTAACTTTGAACCTGAACTCAATCTTTCTAATGTCTTGTTCATGGCTTCATCAGTAGCTTTCAAATTCCTCCAAGAGTTCATTGCTGCTACGTTGTGGTTAATTTTTAAGCCCATTTTAATTCTCCTTGATCGTCAATTGTTGAAAGCTCAATTTGCCTTGTTCACTTTCATTTTTGTCTGCGCCTTAACGGCTATGTTTCCTTTTCGGAAACTCCTCAAAAAACTTTAATAGTTTTTTGCTTTTTTTCTACCTTAATTTATGTAAGCCATAAATGGCTTAAGTAAACTTACTCGCTTTTCGAGTAAACATTTTGCCAGACGTCTGAAACTGGTGTGCTTTTTTAAAGCTTTTTTCCTCGTCAAAGCGCCGACAATTATTATTCGGAGGGTATTGGATTAACTTTACTATTTTATTATGAGGGGAAAGATAATAAGGTCATAAAAAAAAGAACATATATGGATAAAATTATTTTCATGGTAGCAGTTTTTATTTCTGCCATTTTTAGCGCTCAGGTCAATGCTGCTGAAAAGTGGCTTGCACCAAGCTTTTATTGCAAAGCAAAACTAAATAGAATAGAAAAAATGATTTGTGACCCTAAGAATAACCTTGGGGCCTTGGATAAGAAATTAGATGGCTTATATATTAAAGTAGTAAAATCTTACCCCAAGGTAAAAGGGTTTCAAAAAGATTGGATCTAAAAAAGGAATGAAAGTTATTCTGATTTTGACGTTGAAAGTGAGTATCTAGAGCGTATTCGTGCCTTTAAATTTTTACTTTCAAAAAGTGACTACTATGAATCTGATAAAAAAGATGGCGAATACAATGTGTCAGTTAAAGGGAAAAGTGGGGAGGAATACATTGTTCGAAAAGTGTGTAAAAAGCTGGCGAATCTTTTCCTAGAAGACCATCATTATACAACGTTAGACATTAACTATATAGGGCACCATTCAACTGAGTGTAAGTTTTTTGACTATTTGGTAAACGGAGACAAAGCCCAAAAGTTTGACTATTTTAAATCAAGTGATTTTTGGTTTGGCTTAGCGGCACGCTTACCATTTTTAGATTGCGTTATAGATGTAGGAGAGCGTTCATGGGAAGCAGCTTGTGAAAAGTATAAAAAATAGAAGTTAAACTACTCTTATTTAAGTAAGGCTGTTTCTTACAATCTTTCAAAAGGGGAGTATGAGGTCAAGAACCATGCAAAAGGGAAAAGAGTCGCAGAGTGTTGCAACCTAGAGGAGGGACTATTTACAAAAAAATTTTTCCATAAAAAGGGGAATATTTATTGTGAAAAGATGGAAAAAGACGCAGAAGGGATTTCGATCTATGGAATTGCATTTCGCGATGTGAACCATGATGGCTATATGGATGCAATTCTAAAAGTTTGGGGTGTCCGAAGCGGGGGGTCTTTGACAATGTCAGAGGTCATCGTAGTTACGATGACCAAAAAGGATCAGTACTATTTTAAACGACTCTATATTTAAAGCGTTTTTTGGTAGCTGAAAGCTCCACGGATCTGGCCTACTTTGTAGCCTGTAGCCTTGTCTTCTGGGTAGAGTTCACTAAGTGACTTTGCAACTTCTGGCATTAGCTTTTCGCCGTGGCACTTGGTGCAGACTTCAGCTGTGGGGATGGCTTTCATTAAGCGGAAAACCTTTTTACCATCAATCATTACAACTTCAGCTTTAGCAATATCCATTGCCTTTTCGCCTTTGGCTAAACGAGCATCAAATTCATGAAGGGTTTTCTCTTCCCAAGCGCTAGGAGCATTTTTTGGGTTCCTTAGCTTTAAGCTAGTTCGACTGATTTTAACACCGTGATCTTTTGCAACCTGAGCGGTTATAGGCATTGCCTGTGCGTTACAAACGCCAATGGCTGCAACAGGGCCACCGGATTTCATTGCCTTTTTCATTTCACCTTTCAGCCCACCGCCTAAAGCCATAATGGTTTTCTTAGCTTGTGCTTTTTCAGTTTGCATTTGCTCAGGTGAAATGCTGCTTGGTGTCGAACTGTCACCCGTCATGGTAGAACAAGCCGTAACAGTAAAAAATAAGCCCGTAAGGGCTAGGATGTTTAAAAATGATATTTTCATTTTATTCCTTTTTGAAAGTAAGAGGATTAAGGTGTGGATTAAAAAAGAGTTGGCAGGCCTACTTTTTAATAATTTTTAACAAAAATACAGGAGCTTCTATTTAATTTCAATTGAAATATTCAAATAAACTTATATCTGGATATAAGGGGTGCCCTGCCCCAATTTCTGCGACGAAGCTATCAGTTGGAGCAGCCACGTTTTTGCATTTTGAACGGCTGAGGGCAAGTCTTCGCCATGGGCAAGCAGGCATAAAATTGCGGAAGAGAGATGGCAGCCAGTGCCGTGAGGGCCTGGGCCTTTATGTTTCACAGCTTTAAAATTATAACTTTTTCCCTTTGTAAAAAGCCAGTCTATAGGCGGGCCAGAGCTATGGCCACCCTTGATCAAAACAGCGTCGGGGCCCATACTTAAGAGTTGTTGGCCTGCTACTTTAGTGCTTTCTTCATCTGTAATCTCTAAACCTGTTAGGGCTTCGGCTTCAGGAATATTAGGCGTGATCAAGCTACACAGTGGCAGTAGCTCTTTGATCATTGCTTCTTGCCCCTCTAAAGAAAGAAGCCTTTTGCCACTAGAAGAGATTAATATAGGGTCTAAAATAATAGTTATAGGCTTAAAGGTTTGTAGCAGTTCTGTGACAGCCAGTAGAATCTCTTTATTGCCCAGCATCCCCAGCTTTACACCCGTAATATTAAAGTCCTTAAATAGGGCCTGACCCTGTGCTGCTATGATTGTAGGCTCAACTGCATTGACCGCAAAAACACCTCTAGAACTTTGAACAGTCAAGGCTGTAGCCATGGCAAAGCCGTTGCAATCAAAGTGTTCAAAGACCTTGAGATCAGCAGCCAAACCCGCCCCTGCACTAGGGTCTAACCCCGCAATAGTTAAGACGTTTTTTTTCATGAAGTTAAAACCTTAGCTTGAAGCCTATGTTATCATTCGTATTCTATAAGCTGTTTTGGATCAAAGGATTCCCTTACCGCTTCCCCAATAAAGGTGAATAGTAACAAGACCACAATGGTTGCAACAGAAGGGCTTAGCAAAATCCAAGGGGCGTAATCAAAGGTTTCTTGCCCCTGTTGAAGTAGTTCCCCCCAGCTAGGTGTGGGGATGGGCAAGCCATAACCTAGATAATCTAAGCTGGTTAATGCCCCAATCCCGCCAACCATTTGGAAAGGGAATCGGCTGATGATCGGCACTAAACTATTAGGTAACAGGTGCTTAGTGAGAATGCGAAAGTGACTGGCCCCCATAGCCTTGGCCGCTTCTGCATACTGCCTATTTCTTTCTCGATAAATTTCAGCTCGCATCAACCAAGTCATTTCTGTCCAACCTGCGAAAACCAAAATACCCAGTAACATTAAAGCACTGGGGGTAACTAAGGCAGCTAAGATGATAATTAAATACAAAGTAGGGATACTAGTCCAAATTTCTACAATTCGCTGCATCAACAAATCAAACCTGCCTCCAAAATAACCCATGAGGCCCCCCATTAACACGCCTGCAACACTGGTTAAAATATAAAGAGCAAAGGAAAAAAAGATGGCGACCCTAAACCCATAAAAGAGACGAGCAAAGATATCACGCCCACTATTGTCTGTTCCTAGAAGATGTCGATGTTTAAATGAGGGAGCATTGGGTGGGCTAGCATTTAAAGAAAAATCATTTTCATAAGGATTGAAAGGGATTAGGGGCATGATTATAAAATTTCCCGCCCCTTCAGCCTCAAAGGTTTTTTCTAGCTCTCGGTATTTTGTCTCAAAGGCATAGTCTCGGCCAAAGGTTTGGCCTGAGTAAATTTTACTGTAGGTAGGGAAGTAGAACTCACCTTGATAAGAGACAAGCAAGGCCTTGTTATTAATAAATATCTCAAGTCCAAGAGAAGAAACTACTAAAAAAACCATCATCCAAAAAGACCATAATCCTCGTTTGATCCTTTTAAATTGATCAATTCTTCTTTTTGTTGTGGGGTGAAAATGAATCATTTTTTATCCTAATTTTTGTAAAAATGTATCCTTTTTTGAGTTATTTGGACAGGCAAAAATAAATGGCGGTTATGAGCTGCCTCGAAGGGAAGATGTAAAGCGGGGGCAGCTCCCTTTGAATCAATGTCCTTTTAGGAGCGGTAAATCGGCTAGATATGTTGTCGGTTAAAATTACGCACCAAAACGCAATTCTTTGCACTTAAATGTGCTTTTTTTGCACCTAAACTCAATTTTCAACACTTTAAGTGTTTATTTCATCCTGTGGGAAGAGGAAGAGGAAGAGGAAATGAGGAAATGAGGAAATGAGGAAATGAGGAAATGAGGAAATGAGGAAATGAGGAAATGAGGAAATGAGGAAATGAGGAAATGAGGAA
>JASJGK010000257.1:0-5818 GCA_033791585.1 SAR324 cluster bacterium
TGGTAGCGATTGGCATTACAAGGTTCACGATGCGATCGGTTTCGGTCACGACCCGACCAACTTGATGGACAACTTTGTACTCGGTGCGATCTTTTTCATACCGATCTACTTTGTGTGCATGTTTGTCGGCGGCCATGTCGAGATGGTTTTCAGTGTGCTGCGAGGCCACGAAATCAACGAAGGCTTTTTGGTTACGGGAATGCTATTTCCCTTAATATTGCCTCCTACTATTCCTTTATGGCAGGCTGCCCTCGGTGTGAGTTTCGGCGTTGTCTTAGGTAAAGAAGTCTTTGGTGGAACTGGAAAAAACTTTTTAAACCCAGCTTTAACAGGCCGAGCCTTTTTATTCTTCGCTTACCCTGCTGCAATTTCTGGCGATAAAGTCTGGACTGCTGTTGATGGTTTCTCAGGGGCTACCGCCCTTTCTGTTGCCCAACAAGGCGGCTTAGAATTATTAACACAAACCGTATTATGGAAGGATGCATTTTTTGGATTCATTCCTGGTGCCATGGGTGAAACCAGTGCCATTGCAGCTTTGATAGGTGCTGTGGTTTTAATCGTTATGGGCATAGGCTCTTGGCGAGTGATTGTTTCACTGCTCCTTGGGGCATTTGTAATGTCTACCGTATTTAACGAGATTGGCTCTGTAACTAACCCAATGTTTTCAATCCCATTTAGCTGGCATTTAGTCATGGGTGGATTTGCTTTTGGTATGGCCTTTATGGCAACAGACCCCGTGACCAGTGCAATGACCCGCATCGGCCAGTGGTATTTTGGTATTTTGATCGGTTCAATGGTCATCCTTATTCGAGTGGTAAACCCAGCCTTCCCTGAAGGCATGATGTTAGCCATTTTATTTGGTAATATTTTCGCACCTGTGATTGACCATTATGTCTTAGCTGCGAATATCAAAAGGAGGGCTATCAGAAATGAAAAATGAAACTATAGCTAAAACATTGTTGGTAGCCACTACACTCTGTGTAGCTTGCTCCATTTTAGTTTCTTCTGCTGCCGTGGCATTAAAGCCAATCCAAGAGAAAAACAAACTCTTAGATGCGCAAAAGAATATTTTAGAGGCCGCTGGCCTAATGACTGAAGGTGGCGACATCACAGCTTTATTCTCTCAAGTAGAGGTGAAACTTATTGATATCGAGACGGGTAAGTTAACAGAAGCAGTCGACGCAAAAACGTTCGACGCAAAAAAAGCGGCTAAAAACCCTGACTTAAGCATTAAAATCGATCAAAGCAATGATATTGCTAAGATCAAAAGACGTGCAAAGTACGCAAACGTTTACTTAGTAAATAAAGATGGGAAGTTAGACACAGTTATCTTACCTCTTTACGGTAAAGCTCTCTGGTCAACTATGTATGCCTTTGTGGCACTTAAGTCTGACGGTAGCACTGTAAAGGGTTTTACTTTCTATGAGCACGGTGAAACACCGGGCCTTGGTGGTGAAGTTGACAACCCTCTTTGGAAAAAACAATGGCCTGGAAAAAAGATGTTTGACGACAAACAGAACTTAAAAATCCACGTCTTAAAAAGTAAGGTTAATTTATCTGATCCTGAAGCTGTTCACCAAATTGATGGCTTGGGTGGAGCAACCTTAACAACCAGAGGCGTGGAAAATTTAATTCGATACTGGATGGGTAAAGATGGCTTCGCACCCTTTTTGGAAAACTTAAGAAAGGGAGAAATCAATGGCTAAAACTACCGCTAAAATGGTGTTACTAGACCCCATTTTTAAAAATAACCCCATTATGTTGCAGGTTTTAGGAATCTGCTCCGCTCTAGCTGTTACTTCAAAGCTAGAAACTGTTGCTGCAATGAGCGCTGCGCTTTTATTTGTAACTTCACTTTCGAACCTTTTTATCAGCTTGATCAGGAACTATATCCCTAACAGCATCAGAATTATTGTGCAGATGACAATCATTGCCTCTTTGGTAATCATTGTAGACCAACTGCTTAAAGCTTATGCTTTTAATATTTCAAAGCAGTTGAGCGTTTTTGTAGGTTTGATCATTACTAACTGTATTGTTATGGGAAGAGCAGAAGGCTTTGCCATGAAAAACCCGCCATTACTAAGCTTCCTAGATGGTATCGGCAATGCTCTTGGTTATTCAGTCTTGCTCTTTACTGTTGGTTCTTTTAGAGAACTCTTTGGCAGTGGGAAATTATTTGGAATTAACATCTTAACTCCAATTACCGAAGGTGGGTGGTATCAGCCAAACGGCTTACTACTCTTGCCCCCAAGTGCCTTTTTTATTATCGGGCTTCTTATTTGGGCTTTACGCTCATGGAAGACTGAGCAAAAAGAGGAGGAAAACTAAATGTTTGAACATTATTTAAGCCTTTTTATTAAGGCCGTTTTTATAGAGAACATGGCCTTGGCCTTCTTCTTAGGTATGTGTACCTTCTTGGCTGTATCCAAAAAGGTAAATACCGCGGCAGGTCTTGGTGTAGCTGTAGTTGTGGTGCAAACCATTACTGTTCCTGTGAACTACTTAATTTATGCTTACTTCTTAAAAGAAGGCGCCCTAGCTTGGGCAGGCCTTCCAAATACAGACTTAGGCTTTTTAGGATACATCTCATACATTGGTGTAATCGCTGCGATGGTGCAAATTTTAGAAATGATCTTAGATCGTTTCTTCCCCGCTTTGTATCATGCATTGGGTATTTTCTTACCCCTCATTACGGTAAACTGTGCAATTTTAGCAGGTAGTTTATTTATGGTTGAGCGTGATTATGACTTTGGTGAGTCCGTTGTCTATGGTATCGGTTCTGGTTTAGGCTGGGCACTGGCTATCGTAGTTTTAGCTGGTATCCGAGAAAAAATGAAATATTCCGATGTTCCCGACGGCTTAAAGGGCCTTGGGATTACTTTTATTACTGTTGGCCTGATGGCCATGGCTTTTATGTCTTTTTCAGGCATTCAGCTTTAACCAAGCAAGACAGGTTATCAAATGACTCAGATCATTTTAGGCGTTGGCATGTTCACAGGTATTGTGCTAGCGCTTGTTTTTATTATCCTTTTGGCTAAGGCAAAGCTAGTTGCCTCTGGGGATATTGCGATTACTATCAATGGCGACAAAACGATTCATGTTCCAGCAGGTGGCAAACTTTTAAGCACCCTAGCTTCACAGGATATCTTTTTAGCTTCTGCCTGTGGTGGTGGTGGAACTTGTGGCCAGTGCGAATGTAAAGTTCACGAAGGCGGCGGGGAAATTTTACCAACAGAGCGCAGCTTTATCAGCAAAAAAGAAGCTCGTGAAGGTGACCGACTTGCTTGCCAAGTGGCAGTCAAGAAAGACATGAAGATCGAGGTACCAGCTGAAGTATTTGAAATTAAAAAGTGGCAATGTGAGGTTGTTAGCAACCATAACGTGGCTACCTTTATCAAAGAATTGGTCTTAAAGCTGCCAGAAGGTGAGCATGTAGACTTTAAAGCTGGTGGTTACATCCAAATTGAGGCACCCCCTCATACAGCAGACTACAAAGACTTTGATATTGAGGAAGAATACCGAAGTGATTGGGATCATTTTAACATTTGGCAGTATAAATCAGTGGCCACTGAAGAAGTGATTCGTGCTTATTCTATGGCTAGTTACCCGGAAGAGGAAGGCATTATCATGTTAAACGTGAGAATTGCATCACCTCCTCCAAATAACCCAGATGTGCCTCCAGGATTAATGTCCAGTTACATCTTTAATTTGAAGCCAGGTGATAAGACTACTATCTCAGGTCCTTTTGGTGAATTCTTTGCCCGTGAAACAGACGCCGAAATGGTGTCTATTGGCGGTGGTGCTGGTATGGCGCCTATGAGAAGTCACATTTTTGACCAGTTAAAACGAATCAAGTCTCAACGTAAAATGTCTTTCTGGTATGGCGCTAGAAGTAAAAAAGAAATGTTCTATGTGGAAGATTTTGACGGCTTAGCCAAAGATAATCCTAATTTTACATGGCATGTTGGTCTTTCAGATCCTCAGCCAGAAGATAACTGGGAAGGCTTAACAGGCTTTATTCACAATATTCTTTTAAAAGAATATTTGGAAAATCACCCTGCGCCTGAGGATTGCGAGTTCTACATGTGTGGGCCTCCAATGATGAACCAAGCTGTAATTAACATGCTACTTGATTTAGGAGTTGAATCTGAAAATATCATGCTTGATGATTTCGGCGGTTAAGAGACTTCTACCTCTATTGTTGAGTCTGACTTTCCTTATTTCATGCGAAAGTCAGCTTGATCGGTCCCAAATGGTTTCCCTTAACGGGAGCACCATGGGCACCACCTATCACATAAAATACATTCCTGTTAGCGAGACTGCATCCCAAGATGATATCCAAAAATTAGTGGATCGACTTTTGTCAGATTTAGAATCTTCTATGAGCACCTATAAAAGTGACTCAGAGATAAGTCGATTTAATTTTGACACTCAAAAAACAGCCTTTACTTTTGGCTACGATGCAAAAAAGGTCATCAAACAAGCTTTGGTTATAGGCGAGCAAAGTAAAGGGGCATTAGACATCACTGTGGCCCCTTTAGTGGAGCTGTGGGGTTTTGGAAAAAACAAAAGCTCGGAAGTGCCGAAGGCGCAAGAAATTAAACTAGCTAAAACCAAAACAGGATTGCAGCATTTAAAATTTATTGGCAGTTCTTTAACAGTTACAAACCCATTGGTGCAAGTTGACCTCTCTTCTATTGCCAAGGGTTATGCTGTTGATGAGGTTGCGGCTCTTTTGTCTGCTTGGGGCCTTGATAACTTCATGGTGGAAATTGGCGGGGAAATTACAGTCAAGGGAACAAAACTGGGTACTGCACCTTGGGTTTTAGGCATTGAAAAGCCTTCTACCGGTGACCGAGCAGTTCAAATCAGCTTCCCCGCCAGTAACATGTCTTTGGCTACTAGCGGTGACTACAGGAACTTTTTTGAAAAAGATGGCCTCAGATACAGCCACATCATTGATCCTACAACTGCCAAGCCCGTTACCCACAATTTAGCATCTGTAACTGTGATCCATGAAAGCTGTATGGTTGCAGACGCGTGGGCCACTGCTTTTTTAGTCATGGGCACAAAAAAAGCCTTGGAAATTGCCAAAGAGCAAGGCTTAGCTGTATATTTAATTTATAAAGAGGGCGACCATTTTGAGACGGCCATGACCGATCAATTTACAAAAGCCACTTCACCTACAAAAAAGTAAATCAAGGAACCCTTTGGAAACATTTTTAGGAACATTAATTGTTTTTGGCCTCGCAATCTCAGGTATGGCCATCGGCGTTATGATTACAGGTCGCAGAATCGCATCTTGTGGCAACAACCCTATAACATGCGAACTTTGCGACAACACCAAAGAGAAAAAAGCTGTCTGTAAAAAAAGAAAAATGGTTTTACCTCGTTTTTAATCAAGGCTTGGTGACTATGTCACTTAACTCCATGCCCTTCATCTGTTAACCTAGAGTTAACAGTAAACAGTAGTTTATTCACTCTATCAAAGGACAAAAAATGAAAAACGTAGGATCAGCAGATAAAATCATCAGAATTGTACTGGGTCTCGCCATCGCTGGTGCAGGTGCTTACTATCAAAGTATTTGGGGGCTAGTTGCTATTGTTCCTTTGGGAACTGCACTAGTGGGTGTTTGCCCACTTTATCTACCTTTAGGCCTTAAAACTTGCGCGAAAGAAGAAATCGCTGAGTAAAAAAACTAGGGGTGAAAACCCCTTTTTCTTGAAATCTAACACTCCCCACAAATTTTCCCTCCTAGTGCCTTAAAAAAATTTACTTTTACTCTTAAAACAGTAATAATGCTCTTACAAAACAATG
>JASJGK010000258.1:0-15378 GCA_033791585.1 SAR324 cluster bacterium
TTAAAAAGTTATCTTTAGGCAGTTACAAATTAGGTAATATTATTTACCTAAAATAACGATTTATTTCAAAAATAAAAATATTCAAATATTATAATAATCAATCCTTGGCTTTTCGTAAACTTCTGTTTTTATAAAGTAAAAAATTTAATGATAAAAAATAGGTCAGAAAATTTGTAATCTATTTACCTTTAGAAATTGCTTTATAGCTGCAAATTTTCTCGACACTGCCACTCTGCTCGTTTAGCATAGGATTAATCTTTCCCGCTCCTATAGCCTGTACACAAGGTAGGGAGTTTTACCAAAGTTACTTACTTTTAGGAAACATATGGAATCAGAAAACAAAAAAGCCTATTGGATAGCCACCAAAAGCTTTACAGTAAAAATCATGGCGCTCTGGGCAATATTTGGTTATTTACCAACTATTATCTTTGTAGAACAGCTAAATGCTTTTTCCCTTGGAGGTCTACCCTTAGGCTTCTGGTTTGCCCAAAATGGTTCAATCTTCGCCTTTATGCTGTTAGTTCTTTGGTACGCCAAAGGAATGCAGAAGCTAGACGAAAAATTCGATGTTCATGAATAGGAGACAATAACATGAGTATTTTAACATGGACCTACATTATTGTAGGAATAACTTTTGCCATTTACATCGGAATTGCCATCGCTACCAGAGTTAGTGATACAAAATCTTTCTATGTTGCAGGGGGGGATATCCCGCCTCTATTAAATGGTATGGCCACTGGTGCCGACTGGATGAGTGCTGCGAGTTTTATCTCTATGGCTGGTCTGGTTAGTTTTATGGGCTACACAGGTGCAATTTATTTATTAGGCTGGACAGGTGGTTACGTTCTGTTAGCCATTTTATTAGCGCCTTATTTACGTAAATTTGGTCAGTTCACAGTCCCTGACTTTGTGGGGACAAGATACTACTCTGACACAGCTAGAATGGTAGCTGCCGTCTGCGCAATATTTGTAAGTTTTACTTATGTTGCAGGCCAAATGCGTGGCGTTGGCATTGTTTTTAGCCGCTTTTTAAATGTAGATATTGTTACAGGTGTTTTGATCGGTATGGTCATAGTGCTAACCTATGCTACCTTAGGTGGTATGAAAGGCATTACTTACACCCAGGCTGCGCAGTATGTAATTTTAATCTTTGCTTACTTAATTCCAGCTATAGCAATCTCAAACATTACTACAGGTAACCCTATCCCACAAATGGGCTTTGGCGGAACCTTGGCCAATGGTGAGACTTTACTCGGAACCTTAGATATGATCAGTAAGGATCTCGGTTTCCCCGAATACACAGCCGCTTTTGTGACTGGTAAAAAGACCATGATTGATGTCTTTGCCATTACCTTAGCGCTAATGGTGGGAACAGCAGGCCTGCCCCACGTTATCATTCGTTTTTACACAGTTCCTAGTGTGGCTGGCGCACGTTGGTCCGCTGTTTGGGCTTTGCTCTTCATAGGTATTTTGTATACTACAGCGCCTGCTGTAGCTTCCTTTGCAAGATACAACATGATCAACAGTTTAAATGGAAAATCAATAGAACAGCTCAAATCTGACGCATCTGCTGCGGGCATGGACCAACATTGGTTCTTCTCTTGGAAAGAAACAGGTTTGATCCAGTGGAAAGATCTAAACGGTGATGGTAAGATCCAGTATCGTGCTGGCCACGCTAAGGTGTTGGAGCATCCTAGTAACGTCGCTCATGGTAACCCTGAAAAGGGCATTATTGTAACCAAAAACGAGTTGATTGTAGATCGTGATATTATGGTGTTAGCTAACCCCGAGATTGCCCAACTACCAAACTGGGTTATTGCTTTAGTTGCTGCTGGTGGCCTTGCTGCTGCCCTTTCAACTGCTGCGGGTCTGCTGCTCGTTATTTCATCTTCTATTAGCCATGACTTTTACACTAAGCTAATCAACCCTGACGCAAGTGAAGCAAAAAAGCTGATGATCGCTCGCTTTACTGTGGCCGTTGCTGTTTGTGTGGCTGGGTACTTTGGTATTAATCCGCCTGGCTTTGTGGCTCAAGTTGTAGCTTTTGCTTTTGGCCTTGCTGCCTCTAGCTTTTTCCCAGTGATTGTAATGGGGATTTTCTCCACTAAGACCACCAAAGAAGCTGCTATTACTGGCATGATTTTAGGCATGGGATTTACTATTCTTTACATCCTCCAAACTAAATTCTTTGGGTTTGGTTGGTACTTCTTTGGAATCAGCCCAGAGGGCATTGGTTCTGTAGGAATGTGTATTAATTTTGCTTCTTGCATTATCATTAGTAAATTCACACCAGAACCTCCACAAGAAGTGCAGGAAATGGTTTTATCCATCCGCTACCCACGTGGCGCAGGTGAAGCAAGCGCTGCACACTAAGGAACAAATGAAGCAGGTTAAGGTCACAGTAAAAATGGAATTGCCCGAAATGGTGCGCATGATCAAGCACATTCATTTGGGGCAACATCCAAGGTTGCAAAGCCTGTTTATCCTGCTTTCATTTACAGCTGGAATCGGGGCTGGGTTCACTCTATACGACCCCAGACTCCCGATTCTTTCCTTCTATTTTTTGGGCATGCTACCTATTTTGTATTTTGTGGTCTTGCCTTTTTTCTTTCTTTTCCAAGCAAAAAACACCTTAACTCAGAATGAAGTTTTGTCTTCCCCTCTTCACTATAGTTTTAGCGAAAAAGGCATAATGACTCAAAACTCTCAGGCCCAAAACCTAATAAAATGGGACCAGCTAGAACGAGTTTTTGATAGCTCCCAAGACTTGATTTTTTATCTCACAAAAACCTTTGCCTTTTCTTTGCCTAAAGCGCAATTGGCTGGTAAACTAGAGCTAGTAAACCAGATCATTGACGAGAATTTAGATTCTTCAAAACTTATGTAAGAGGCCCAATGCCAATCTCAATCTCTCAAGATCTACGTGATTTAATCTCTACATCACCGATCATCCTTCCTCTTGGCACAAGCTTGCAAGAAGCGGCTACAAATATGGCCGAAAAGGGCTTAAGCGTCTTTTTAGTAAGTGATGATTCAGGCAATCTAGTGGGCATAGTCACGGACCAGGATTTAAGGGTCAAAGGTTACGCTAAAGGCCTATCTGCGAGTCATAAGGTGCAAGAAATCATGTCTAGCCCTTTAGAATGCTTTCCCCCTACCATGAATCGTATGGACGCTCTCAACCATATGCTTGTCAAGAAGCGTCATCATTTGGTGATCATGGAAGATGGCAAATGTTTAGGCCTTGTTGGCAAGGATGACTTTATCCAGGAACGGACCCATAGCCCCCTATTTTTGGCTCGCAGGGTTGCCCGCTCCACCCAGATATCCCAATTGACCAAGATTTTTTCTAAATTGCCCCAGACTATGCAGGCCCTCCTTGACGAGGGAATCTCCTTACGTGAGATTGCCCCCCTCTTTTCACACCAAAATGATTTGATCTTACGCAAAGCTGTGGAACTAACAGAAAAGAACATGCCTACACCACCGCCACAGCCTTACGTCTTTTTGGTATTAGGCAGTGAGGGGCGAGGTGAGCAAAGCTTTAAAACAGACCAAGATAATGCAATTTTGTACCAAGACCCACCAGCTGGCGAGGAAGAGTCAACCGCTGCTTGGTTTTTAGAATATGGGTGTCTCTTGGCCGACAGACTCAATGATATTGGCTTTCCCTATTGTTTGGGTGAGATTATGGCTAGTAACCCCAAATGGAACCAGCCCCTATCAAAATGGAAAGACTACTTTAGTAACTGGATCACCCACCCCACCCCGCAAGAGGTATTGCAGGCGAATATTTTCTTCGACTTTAAAGGGGTCTATGGGGACATTATTTTAGCCGAACGCCTAGAAGAGCATCTTACAAATATACTGGGACAAGGCAACCCTATCTTTTTTGCTAACCTTGCTAAAAATGCCTTGTCTGGCAAACCTGCCCTTGGCTTTTTTGGCAAGTTGCAAACCCAGTCTTCTGGTCCACACAAGGATGCAATTGATTTAAAGAAAAAGGCCTTGGCTTTGATTGTAGACATCACCCGCTGCCACGCATTAAAACATGGTATTCATGAACGAGGCACCATGCAAAGGCTAGTGGCCTTGGGGCAAATCAAGGGATTAAAAATCTGCACTGAATTGTTAGAAGCCTATTTTCAATTACAAATATTACGCATAAAAAACCAGCTTCACCAAATTCAAAACGGACGTGAGCCAGACAACCATCTGGAAGTGGGTCTATTGCCCCAAGTGGACCAAGCCAAACTAAAAGCTAGTTTGCAAATCATTGAGCAAGCCCAGAAACATCTTCTTGAAGTTTACGCAGGCGGGATTTTATGATTAAAACTTCTAGACTGACCTTGCGCCATTTTGGATTTGTTTCCACAGTAACCCTAGCCAGTTGGGCCATTGGTTTTATGTCTTTGTACTTAGCTTTTCGTGTCACAGAGCCTGCCCAGAAAAAGTTAGTATTAGAGCTTTTACCAACATGGGTTCCTTTTTTGCTTTTTGGGGCCGCTTGCTTGACCCTTTTGATGCACCTCATCGCTAGCCATATCTTTAACCAATACATTAAACCTTTGCACCAACTGGTGGAAGAAACCCATTGGATCTACCAAACTAGCCCCAACCCAGACCAAAAAATCAAGATTGAAGGGGCCGAGGCTGTGCAACTATTGGCTGCAACCATCAACGATTACTCAGCAGAACACCATGAATTGATTCGTACAGGCTTTGAAAACCAAACAGATTTGGCAGCGGAAGAATCCTGTTTATTAAAAGCACTATTTGAATTTGCTAAAGCAGCTGTTGTCACCAGTGAAGATGGGCGAATCATCCTTTACAACCAATTGGCAAAAGACCAATTTCCAGAATTGGGCTTGGGCCGTAAGGTGGATTTAGAGGCCTTAAAATTCACTACCCACAGAGACCTAGCCTGCCCTGATGGGCGCCAGTGGGCTTGGTGGCTCGGCGGTCAAATCGAAGGTACAAAAGAGCAAAGTCCTGGCGGCGATTTATTCTTCTCTCCTATTTTATCTAAATTGCAGGGTGGGCCACAAGATTGGGGGACACGAGACCTCAGAGATTTACTTTACACGGCTTTTGATTTTGAATCGACAGGCTTAAACCCTTCAGGCGGTGATGAAATTATCGAACTTGGTGCCGTTCGGTCTACAGGTCGTAAGGTACTTTTTACAGAATGCTTCCAAACTTTGGTAAAGCCCAGTAAAAAGCCTTCCCAATCTTCTAGCCAAATACATGGAATCATGTGGGAATCTTTGATTGACCAACCTAAAACGCCCCATATCTGGCCCGAATTTTGTCAGTTTTTAGATGGCTCTGTACTTCTGACTCACAATGGCTCTTTTGACCAAGCTTTGATTGAAAATGGACAAGATATCTCCCTAGACTTCAGCCGCCCCTGGCTAGATACTTTAATACTAGGTGCCTACATCTTTGGGGACCAAGCTGAATTGAGCTTAGAGGCATTAGGCCAAAGATTTGGGTTGGATGACCTAAACCGACACCGGGCCTTGGGCGACGCTAAACTGACAGCTCTGGTTTTTGTGAAGCTATTAGAGCCATTACGTAAAAAGGGAATTGTATCCTTAAATCAGGCAGTCGAAGTTTGTAAAAACCACCCCTTTTGTCAGCTTACCTACTAAAAAACGCCCCTACTATTTTCAAATACCTTCTATTTTGCTGCTTATAGTTTCGTCATTTAAAAAATAGCTCCCCAAGTGAAATCTGCTGAGATGGCTCAACCATGGGAAAAATTGTTTTTTCAATTTCACTACCTTCTGTAAAAGAGACTACCTTATTGACGTGAGTTCCAAATAGGATATATTATCTATATCAACTATTGCCGATCTTAACTGGGGAGGGGCCCGAATGAAAAAACTTTTACTACTTCTTTCAAGCGCCATCTTTTTATTTATCATACTAAAGTCCTTCACCCCTAAAGCAACAGAAACAATTTCTACACCGACACCTCTAAAGGTGGGGACTAATATTTGGATTGGATATGAACCCCTTTATTTAGCCCAAAAGTTAGGTTATTTTCAAGGCTCCGCTATTGAACTAGTGCAATTTTCCAACTCCACCCAAGTTTTGCACGCCTATAAAACAGGCCAGATTCAAGTTGCCGCCTTAACCCTTGATGAAGTTTTAATGTTGCAATCTCTACCCGATAAACCAAGGGTGATTTTGATTGTAGATTTTTCTAACGGGGCAGATAGCATCGTCGGTCAGCCTGAATTTAAGAATCTAAAATCAGTATCAAACAAACGGATAGGGGTGGAAAACACCGCCATGGGTGGTTTCTTTTTGAGCCGTGCCTTTGCAACATCGGGTTTGAATCTAGACAAGATCACCATTGTCCCTCTTTCGCTTGGGGAACACGAAAAAGCCTTTGCAGAAAACAGGGTCGATGCTGTTGTCACATTTGACCCAACTAAAAGCAACCTGATAAAAAATGGTGGTGTGGAACTGTTTAATAGTTCTCAGATCCCAGGGGAAATTATAGATAGCCTAGTCGCCAGCGACAAGATTACTGAAACCAGAAAAAAGGACCTACAACGATTGCTCATTGGCTGGGAAGAGGCTGTGGAACTCATCCACAATAGCCCAGAAAAAGCCTTGGCTGTGATTTCTGAAAGGCTAAAGATGCCACCAACAGCGCTGGCTGAATCTTATAAAGGAATCCAATTGGTTGACCTGCGGCAAAATATCAAACTTATGAGTGATACAGAATCTAACGTCTTTAAAACCTTAGAGCAGCTACCAAAGTTTTTAATCCAGGCAAAACTCCTCAGTGGCAAGGTGGATACTTCAGGGGTTTTAAATCCAAGTGTTATCACATCTTTAAACCAGGGCCATTAAGATGTTTTTTCACTCCCTCCGCTTTTCCATCCCCAGTTTCTTATTTGTATTCATCCTCATTCTGGGGCTTTGGAACTATTCAACAGACAAGGTTCATTTGGTCTCTCAGGCCGAAAAGGATGCCCTAGAAAATCTCACCTTTTTTGCCAATAGTCAGCACCAGGTGATCTCAACCGCAATTAACAGAGAGGAATTGGATTTTGTGCAAAGACAGGTGGCTGTGATTGCAGGCAACCCTAATTTTCAAACCGTTCTGCTCACAGATGAAAATTTAAAAATCATCAGCAGTAGCCAAATTGACTTGATTACCCATAGCATCACCAGTCAGAATTTAATGCTTTCTTCCTACCAGTGGCAACAGTTGCAAAAGGCTTGGGAGCAAATCAAAGTAGACGAAAAACCTCAGGTTTTTTTGGCCACAGAAGGCAGTTTAGCCTTTGCGCTACTGCCCATACAAAGCCCTAGGAAACAAGGCGAATTTCGCAGCCTCAAGGTAGGCCTCTTTTTAATTGTCGAAGACCTTTCCAGCCAAAAGGAACAAGCTCTTGCCTATGCTTTAGAAGAAATTCTTCATTTTTCTTGGATATTAATTTTACTCACTCTGGTCTTAGGCATAATATTCGACCGCTTTGTTACTAGAAGACTAAAAATAGTCATTCACTATTTAGGAGAGGTTTCCAAGGGCAATTTTGACATAAAAACCACCATTACTGGCAAGGATGAGGTGGCTGCCCTCGCCCGATCTTTAGAAGATATGGCAAAAAAAATAGATGACGCCACGGCTGAAATCAACGCCTTTAACCAGCAACTTGAAAGCAAGGTGGTTGAACGCACCAGCGCACTTGGCGATACCCTGATTGAGCTGGAAGATGCAAAACTAGCAGCTGAGGCTGCCGATAAGGCTAAAAGCCAATTTTTAGCCAATATGAGTCATGAGATTCGTACACCTATGAATGGCATCTTGGGCTTGGCTCGCATTTGTTTACGCACCGAACTGACGACTCAACAGCAAGATTATTTAAAAAAAATCGACCTTTCAGGGAACAACCTTTTAAAAATCATCAATGAAATATTAGATTTTTCTAAACTTGAATCTCACAGCATAGAAATTGAAGAGATTGATTTTAGTACAGAAGTCCTTTTTGATAACATCAGCAGCATATTCTACCAGGAGACAACAGAAAAGGGCCTAGAGCTTTTATTTGACTGTAGTAGCAACATGCCCAAATTCCTTAAGGGCGACCCTTACCGCATTGGACAGGTGCTTACCAATTTAGTTGGCAACGCTGTTAAATTTACCAAAAAGGGACAAGTTTTGATAGCTGCCAAGGTATTAGAGACAAGGGGGCAAGTAATCACCCTTGAATTGTCTGTGCAAGATTCAGGTTTGGGCATGACACCAAAAGAAATGGAAAAACTATTCACTCCCTTTTCCCAAGCCGATGCCAGCACGACACGTCAATTTGGCGGCACGGGCTTAGGTCTTACCATCAGTAAGAGATTAGCCGAACTCATGGGTGGGCAGATCACAGTGACTAGTGAACTGGGTAAGGGAAGCGCTTTTACATTTAGGGTGCAAACCAAAATGAGTGACGAAATAGACCGTAAATTGACCTTCCCCCAGAGCTGGAAAGAAATGCAAGTTCTTGTGGTGGATGATAATGTCCCTTCCGCAATGTTACTGGAAAAGATTTTAATGCAATTTGGCTTTTCCGTGCAGACGGTTCATTCCGGTGCCGAAGCCTTGGAACTAATGAAAGCAGAAAATTTTGATTTAGCTTTAGTAGATTGGCAAATGCCAACAATGAATGGCTTGGAGTTGGGTCAGAAAATTTTAATGCAAATTGAAACAGACCGACGCCCAAAATTGATTATGGTAACGGCCTTTGGCAAGCTTGCTGTTAAAAAAGATGCATTTGCAGGTGGTTTTTCTGGTTTTATCAACAAGCCTTTACAGGCCAGTGAGCTTTTTGATTGTGTAGTTTCTGTTTTGCATAAAGACTCCCTAAACCAGTTAATACATAAACCCGAAGCAAACCAATTGGGGGAGTTTGAATTTGAAGGCTTGCATCATGTAGCAAAACTTAAGGGAGCTAAGATCCTAGTGGCTGAGGACAATAAAATAAACCAGCAGATCATCAAGGAAATTTTAGAAACCGCGGCCTTTCAAGTGGATATTGCAGAAAATGGATTTGAAGCTCTGGAAGCCCTAGCACAGGAAAAATATCATGGGATCTTGATGGATGTACAAATGCCTAAAATGGATGGCCTAGAGGCGACAAAACAAATTCGTAAAATGGAAAGATTTAAAGACCTGCCTATCATTGCCCTAACGGCCAATGCCATGGCCAAGGACAGAGAAGAATGCTTAAGTGCAGGCATGGATGGACATGTACCCAAACCCATTGACTCTAACTTTTTGTTTCTAACCTTAAAGCAGTGGATATCACCACCTAGAGAGGAATTACACCAGATATTGCCTGAAAAAATTAGCCCTGGCAAATCGGAAAACAATGGTAACCCACTCAATATTGAAGCCTTAAAAAATTCTAATATCATTGATGTAAGAGCTGGCTTAACTAGGGTTAATGGCAACCAAAGCCTTTTCAAAAAGCTCCTTTGTAACTTTGCCGAAGACACAAAAAATGTTAGTTTTGAGGCTAAAGAACTGATCGAGCAAAAGAACTGGAATGAATTACGGACCAAGCTACACAATATCAAGGGGATTTCTGGCAACCTCGGCATGGATTTACTATTTGAAAACTCTTGGGAATTAGAAAAGATGATTTTAGAGTCACGCTTTGCAGACTTACACCAAAATTTAGAACCCTTTTTTTCATCCTTGCAAAGGGTTCAAGTCTTAATCAAAAAGGTTTGTATAGATGAAACAGAAAAAGACCTTCCCCCTTTAGGAACCAAAATAATTGTGACTAATGCTGAACTCCTTACAAAATTGGTGCACCTAGAAGACCAGTTGCAGCTGCAAATTCCAAAACTATGTAAGGCGGCTCTGGCTGAAATAAAGGAGTTATATTGGCCAACAGAGTTGCAAGCAATGTTAGGGCAACTTACTAGTTTTATAGATAAATACCTATTTAAAGATGCCATACTTCTGGTGAAACATTTATCCGAACAGGTTTCAGGGGAGAAAGATGCGTAACACCTTAGGTTTAGATTATAGCATTTTGGTTATAGAGGACTCAGTGCCTATCATAGAGTTACTGCAAAATATTATTGAAGAGCACTACCGTTTTTCTGTCGCCCTAAATGGCCCCTCTGCCTTTGAGATTATCAAAAAATCTAAACCAGACCTTATTTTATTAGACATTGTTATGCCTGAGATGGATGGATTTGAGGTTTGCCACCAAATCAAAAATACCCCCGACCTTCGTAATATCCCTGTAATTTTTTTGACGGGGCAAAAAAGCCTAGAAGATGAGGCCCAAGGGTTCGCTGCTGGAGCCTCTGACTTTGTGACCAAACCCTTTTCACCCAAAACCCTACTTGCTCGAATCCAGACCCACTTGCGGCTCAGCGACCAGAGAAAACTTTTAGAGCACCAAGTTTCTGTGCGTACGGCAGAGGTGACCAATTTGAATCTAGAAATTATGGAAACCCAAAAGGAAATCATCCACACAATGGGTCCTATTTGCGAAGGGCGGAGCAAAGAAACAGGCAACCATGTCAAACGAGTCGCCGAATACTCAAAGCTTTTAGGCGAGAGTTACGGGCTAAGTGAGACAGACATCCAGTTGATCTATGCTGCTTCCCCCATGCACGATATTGGCAAGGTGGCAATTTCAGATGAGATCTTACAAAAACCCGGCAAGTTAACGCCTAGTGAACGCAAATACATGGAAAGCCACTCACTTTTAGGTTTTGAAATGCTCAGTGGCTCATCTCGAAAATTGTTAAACGCAGCTAGAATCACAGCCCTTGAACACCATGAAAAATGGGATGGTTCAGGTTACCCAAAAAAACTAAAGGGAGAAGAAATCCACCTTTTTGGCCGCATCACAGCAGTAGCTGATGTATTTGATGCCCTTTCTCACGACCGTTGCTATAAAAAAGCCTGGGCAGACCAAGATATTTTTTGCCTTTTTAAAGAAGAAAGGGGCAAGCATTTTGACCCAAAATTAGTGGACCTATTTTTTGAAAATCTAGAGGGTTTTTTAAAAATCCGCAGCAATAATCAGGATTAAATGCCAATCAAATTTAAACAACGTGAGCCAATCACCTTAAAAAATCGAATTTTAATCGCCGAGGATGCCCAGACCAATATTGATATCCTACTCGAACTATTGGATGTCACCTACGATGTTGCTGTAGCTCTAAATGGTTCAGATGCAATTGATATTACAGAGACTTTTCAGCCAAATTTGATTTTATTGGATATTGAAATGCCTGGTTTAGACGGCTTTGAGGTTTGCAAAAAACTCAAAGAAAACAAAAAAACTAGCCACATCCCCATTATTTTCCTCACAGCCAAATCAGAGCAGAACTCCCTTGTTAAGGGTTTTAATTTAGGGGCCGCAGACTTTGTGACCAAACCCTTTTTGCCGGCGGAATTGCTCGCTCGGGTGAAGACTCATTTGGATTTAAATCTCGCACTAGAAAAAGAAAAAAATTACCTTGCTGAGATCAAAGAGTACAACCGATTTTTATCCCAGAGAATTGAGGCGCAAGATAAAGAATTAAACATCAACTATAGTCAATTGACGCTACTTGATAAATCCAAAGGTGAATTTTTGGCACTCATTTCACATGAACTACGCACTCCCATGAATGGTATTTTGGCACCTATTTCTGTGCTGATACCTGATGACAGAGACTTAACGGAAGATGAAACATGGGCCAAAGAAATTTTTGAATCCTCTTATAAACGTTTGCTCAATGTAGTGGATGAAGCATCTCTACTCACAGAAATCGAGTTGAATAATCAACTACTAACCTCCAATACCTTTGGGCTTAAAGATATTTTAGACTCTTTCTTAGAACAAAATAAGGAACTAAAATGTAAAATTACCCAGTCCCAAGAAATGACGGTAGTAGGTTCACCAGACCTTTTTTTAAGGGCTATTACTGCCCTTGTGGATACGGCTTCAAAATTTTCTGACGATAAAAAACCAGTTGAGATTTGGGCAGGTTTTGAAGGGGAGCAGAAGGTCATTCACATCACCTCATGGGGTTACCCCATCCCAGATGACCTTTTACCTAATTTGTTTAAGATCTACTCCTTTGCCAACCCCATCACCCCAAAAGGGGATTTAGGACTAAAACCACCAATCGCAGATAAGATCATTCGCCTTTTTGGGGGGAGTATAACTGTAGAAAATCAAAAACAAAAAATAGAAGATTCGCAGGAAGAAGGTGTGATTTTTAGGGTGCTTTTAGAGTAAGATTTTCCGCTTACTGTTCCGAGTTTACTCTTTAGCCACATATCCTTAAAGATTGCCTTTTTCAAATGGCTAGATTATTGGGTTTTAAATCC
This sequence comes from SAR324 cluster bacterium, assembly GCA_033791585.1. Classification (GTDB taxonomy): domain Bacteria; phylum SAR324; class SAR324; order XYD2-FULL-50-16; family XYD2-FULL-50-16; genus JASJGK01. The sequence continues at coordinate 12,362 of JASJGK010000258.1, forward strand.
TGCCAACGCACTGGTTTAAGATTTTTTGAGGAAATATCTTCGCAGGATCACTCTTCTCACATTTGAGTAGAATGAATTTGGGGCTGACTGAACTTCTACTTGGATAGCGCTACGCTCCCCAATCTTTTCGTCTTTATGGGTGGGCAAAAAGATGACAGTGAACCTTAAGGGAAAATGAGTGCCTCTAAAAACTAGAAGGAAACCCTTAAACCTTAAACTGGCCGATTTTTTCTGTTAAAAATTTCAACTGATCTTCGATAGCATGCCGCAATTGTTGCTGCTCGGCACTAGAGTGGTTTAAGTCCTTACAAAAACCTGAGATCACGATACTCAACTCCAAAACTTCAAAAACATTTTTCGCTGTTTCATGGGTAGTCTGTGATTGCTCAGAGGTAGAGGCCACAATTTCTTCCTGACTAACTGCTACTTTACCTGCATTTTCCCGAATGGTTTGGAAGGTCTTTTCCAAAGAACCCATCGAAGCTTGTCCCGCTTCCAATTGACTATTGTTGGCTTCATTCAGCTCGGTAATCTTTTTTGTAAACTGGGCAGATTGCTCGGCTAAGCTACGAACTTCATCAGCCACAACAGCGAACCCTTTGCCATATTCCCCAGCCTTGGCCGCTTCAATGGCAGCGTTTAAACTTAAGAGATTGGTCCTGCTAGAAATATTGTTCATGTTAGACATGATCGAATGAACGGCCTTGGATGATTGGATGATATCGCCCATGATGCGAGTCGTGTCAGCCACCGCCTTTTGACCACCTTCAGTAATAGCTTGGTTGGACCTAGCGAACTCAGCATTTTGCTTTGTCGTTTGTTGGACACCATCAATAGAAACGTTCATTTCTTCTGTAGAGGCAGATAAAACCTCTAAGATGGATTCTTCCTGGGAAGTAGTTTCTGTAATCTGCTCAATGGTCTTTGCTGCGGCTTTGCTATAGGCCACCATTTCAGCCAATTGTTTGGCAATATCGTAGGTTGCCTTTTGGTTTTCCCCAATCAACTTCGCAAGATTGGCCACAAACTGGTTAAAAAGCTCAGCCATTTCTCCGATTTCATCCTTCCTTTTAACAGGTAGACGTCGTGTTAAATCACCACCGCCTTGGGCTACCTCTTTTAAAATTAAAGTTAAATCAGCAATTGGATTTAAAATAGTGCTTTGGATTCCCAAACTAGCAACCACCCCTGCCAAAATCACAAAAAAGATCACTACTAGGGTAACCCAAGCCATGGCTTTATCAATTGCAAGGTCGGAGGCTTCATTAGAAAGAGTCAATTCCATTACACCTAAAACATCACCCTCTTTTGAATTGACGTGGCAGGCCAAACATTGCTCTTGGGCAATAAATGGCTGGAGGAAGCGAACTAAATGAGAACCCTTTTGCGCAGCAATCAGTTTTGTTTGTTTACTTGCAAAGACTTCTAAAATCTCAGGTTTGGTTATAGTTTGACTTGCTTCACCAGAAATTTCACCCACTGCTTTAGAGCGGAAAATGACCAAGCTTTGAACCCCTTCAATGGCCGAAGCCTGGGCTATGGTTTCTTTGTTGGCTTCTGCCGAGCCAAAATTCATGGTCACAGCTAAGGTCTGGTAAACAGACTGGCTGAACATTTTTAAGGTTCGATTGGACTCAAGACGGGCAATTTTACTGGAGGTTTGGTATAATGCGGTTAACCCAAGAGCCCCGAAGAGGAGCAGCGTTAGGAAAAGGCCTAAAAAGGCCCTAGACTTTATCTTGGTGAGTAGCATAGTAATTTTTCCTTCCGGTGATTCTAAGGTCTTGAAAAAGAGCCTCTTTTGACTTTTATCTTTTTCCGATTTATAGCAAAATCACATCAATTCGGCAAGATTTTATCCAAATGTGGATTCCCTGTTAGAACAAACTTGAAATTATTATTTATTGCCTTTATTTGAGAGTCGCAAAAAGAAAAACTAAAAAAAATTTGAAGCAACGAGGAAACTAAATCATTCAAAGAACAAAAAAAAGGTTACCCATGGCGAATTCAAGAGCAGAATTCCTATTTTTTGATAGCTTTTTATTTAAAAAAAAAGAATCCTAATAGGGATCAATAAAAAGTTTTTTAAACTCAGCCCAAAAAATAAAAAAGCTATGCCTAGCAACCCTAGTTGGAACCCAGCATACTCTTGCAAAATCCCCGGGGTAGACCGCCAACACCAAGAATTAATCCAGTTTTTTGCCGATTACCTAGAAAACCACGAAGCAGGCCAGAAAGGACAAGAAAAAGAAACCTTATCTTTTTTAAGAACTTACATCATGAAACATTTTTCCGCTGAGGAGAAAATGATGAAAAAATACTATTACCCAAACCTTGAAAAACATAAAATTTCCCACAGGGAATACATTGCTGAATACAAAGGCGTTTTAACAGAATTCAAAGAAACAGGGAATCTACTCCAGTTACAAGTTTCGCTCAAGGGGATGCTCGACTGGTTCATTGCTCATATTCAAGAGTTTGACTTCCCTATGGGGGATGAAATTTTATCCACCGTGGGCAAAACGAGGATCCAAATTTCCTCAGAAAAGCCAGAACAATTATCCTTCCAGAACAAGAGTTACAATAAACTAAAACGGCTAAATCAGGCTGGGGTACTCAACACTTACGAACAGAATATAGACACACAACATATCGAGTTAATCGACCAATTTTCAGATTTTATCGAGCTTTCAGAAAAGGATAAAGCGACCCCAAAATCTTTAGAAATGTTGAAATTTTTAAATAACTACATTAAAAACCACTTCCAAAACGAGCAAAATTTAATGCTCCGTTACAGCTACCCACTAGCCAAACTACACCAAAAAGCCCATGCCCAGTATCAAAATGATTTTAAAAAAATCATTGCTAATTTTGCTCAAGGGAAAAACTTTGAGACCCTAACCCATGAGATCACTCATATGCTGGACTGGTTTTTATATCACATCAAATAGAATGATATTCGCATGAGTTTTTATTGCAAAAATAAGGCAGTGAGCATGCACAGTAAAAAGCGACCT
>JASJGK010000259.1:0-20582 GCA_033791585.1 SAR324 cluster bacterium
GGTTAGGTCAATTTGGTCGTAAGAAACACCAACTGGCTTTTCACCCTGTGACTTTAAAGGTCGCTGCCAGTGATTTGCAAGCCATTCTTGCTGTTTAGGGGACTCAAATTTTTCTAGTTTATTCTCGCAGGATTGCAGAAAAAATAGCGGCAGGAGGAAGGTAAAAATTAGATTTTTCATAACTTAAAAAAAAAGGGGCCTAAATATTCGGCCCCCTTAATTGTGTATTTGTTAGTTCTATTAATGATGCGCGCAAGGGTTACCCATGTCTTTATGCGTTGCACAGGGGTTGCCTACACCACAGGGATTGCCCATGTCTTTATGCATTCCACAGGGATTGCCCATGTCTTTATGCATTCCACAAGGATTGCCCATGTCTTTATGCATTCCACAAGGATTGCTCATTCCACATGGGTTATGCATTCCTTTGCCATGCATAGCCATAAAATTGTAATAGGCGATCATTGCCTGCATTTTGTCGCTATCTTCAGCAATGGCCTTACCTTTAAGTGGATTAGTGATGCAAAAGTTAATCATTTCAGGCAGCTTTACTGTTTTATTAACCATGTTCACATGGTGTGGAAAAGCCAAATTCAATTTCAATTGTGCCCCGCCAGCGTGGCAACTAGTGCATGCCATGCCCGTTGTGCCTAAACTTGTATCATTCCAAAGCATTTTTCCTTTTGCTTCTAAGCTACAAGGGTTGAGTTGGGTTTTCTTCATGCCACAAGGGTTCATGGTATCTGAGTGCATGGAGCTAGAACTGGCCTCGCTCATGGTTTTTGTCGTTTCTGGGGCCTTGTCGCAGCCAAAAAGTAGTGCTGCACTAATCAAGGCAAAAAAGCCTAATTTGATTTTCATTTTTATCCGTTTATTACAGGTTCTGATTTTTTGAAGAAGGGTGCCTTGAAAAATTCAAATTCAAAATTCGATTTAAAAAATTCAAGTGGTTCTAGCTCTTGGCGAATAATACTGCACCTAATTTATATAAGCAAATAATTGCATAAACTTTTCTGTTTACAGGGTAATCCAATTAAAATTGATGTAAAAATAAGCTTAAGCTGTGCCTTTTCTAAACATTCTAAAGGATGAAAAAGTCATAGCTGCTTTTACTTTTTTGCCAAATCGGCAGGGGAAGGTATTTTTCAAAAACTAGATCCAGTTTAAATAATTCATCTATACCTAGGTCTCCGCCAGTGGGGTAAGTCGCCCTTAAATTTTCAGTTTACTTATAGTTATTTTGTGGTATTTAAATAGAAAAAATTTAAAGGTAATATGAAAAAGTTTATCGTTTGTAGCATCTTGTTCATGCATTTCATCCCTACACTTTTTGCTGGTTCAGCTAATATTGAGTTATCAAATATCGACTCTAGTGACTCAAACCATTTGCAAACGGCCAAAGCAGGCACCCAGTTTGGCGTTTGGGCTGGTTTGCAACAGGGTAGCTACAGATTTGACAGCAGTATAGCAGCCGACGCAACAGGCTCAGGCTATAGTTTCAATTTTGATTACCCAATTGAAAGTGACCTTTTTACTGTCTTTTACGGTGTATCAAAACAGGCCACAACCCTTACAAGTGTAGAGTCAAATTCCACTTACTACTTCGAGGATACCTCTGAGACATCCTCACCTCTTTCCGCTTTTGGGGTAAATTATTTGATGAATTTTGGAGGGGAAAACTATCTTTCGCTTGGGCTAACCCTAGTGACTGCAACTGAAAAAGTTTCATACTCTTACTATTATTATCTATATGACTATGCTTACGAAGAAACTTACTCAGCAACGGGCAGCGCAAACCACCGCTACAATGATTTTAGCCTTGCCTATGCAGGCGAGTTAAGTGAAACAGCTCGCTTTGCCTTAAGCTTTTCCCCAGCCGTAACATCCCAGAAAAACTACTCTGGTGACTATTCCGCATACACCTCTAGCCTCGGCCACGGCCAAAGGATAACTTTAGGTTTTGGGGCCCAAAAACAAGACAGCAGTATGGGAATCGACATTACCTCTGAAGCAAAAAATGAAGATGTAGGGAGGGCTTCCAAAACCGAAATCAAACTAGATGGTCAGTTGCATATGGATCAGGGCGTTATAGGGGAAGCGAATCTTGTAACTTCCTCGCACATGGCTGTTTTGGGCGGGCAAGATTATCAGATACAGTCCTTTGGGGTTGCCCTATTTAAGAACATGACCAGCGCCACTGTAAAGGGCAGCGCGCAACAGACAAATGTCAGCTACTCCACCACCTCTGCCACTGGTGAACTTACAAATGCCACTTTTATGACTTTGGAGGCTAGCTTTTCAAAAAGTTTTTGAGAAGCCCTAGTCACCAAAAATCTACTAATTTAGTATTGGAACAGTTTCATCCATTATACAAAATATAAAAATTATTATTTCTCATTTTACCAAGTCGTAAGTAGATTTTGATTGGTGATACTTTGCTAATTTTTCTTATTTATTTAAACACCCAACCCCTTAAAGAGGCCCAGTAAACCCTTTTTTGATTTTGCATTAATTGGTGATAATTTGAATATTTGTTAACCACTCTTAAAGGCCAAAGACTTTTAAGCTCAGAAAGCCTAAAAAACGTGGGTGTCCCCACTTTTAAGCTTAAAAATTTTAATAAAGGCCCCGAACCACAGGCTTTAAAGTCAGATTCTCTCTTTTTTATGAATTTTATATAAAAATACTAAATCATAAATTTCAACAACTTAAAATTCATTCTTTACAAAAAATGTAGACTTTACCACATAAAACCTTGGGTTTCCCCCCAAGGGCAAAAAACATATTCTTGATAAGATAGGGTAAAGGCCCTACTATAGAATTAAGCCTGTAGGAAACTTGATAGGCTGTAAATGGGCCAAGCAAGCCCACTTTTATAGAGGGATTACAATGAATGCAAATAGCCAAGCTTTAAAACAAAACGCAGTTGCCATTGAGGGTGCAGATATCGGCCAGGGATTCTCTCACCAGCTTTCTATGAATCGTGATTGGAACGAGGCCATGAATGCCCTACACTACATCCTGCTGCGAAAATGGTACTATATAGGGATAGTCACCAACACTAAAATGAAAAGCAACAAACTCCTAAAACACGGGGTTGAGTTTTCCCGAAGACGAACCAAGGTGGATGTTGGCCTTAACTCTATTTTAGATCTCAGAGAAAATAGCTATCTCGGACTAAAGAAAAAAATCCGTGACCACAGACAAAAAACAGGAAAAAATAATGACATTTGGCATTTTTCTTCCAACTGGAAAGAGCTACCAGCGGGCACCTGTTTAGTTGAGTTACACCAGTCCTTGTTGCGAACTCTATTGGGCAAAAAGGATGTGCGAAATGCCTTTGTGGTTTTCGATGGTAAAGCTTCAGTGAAAGACCAAAATTCAGCCATGATGATCATTAATAAAGTCTTAACTGAAAAAGAATTCACCGAAAAATTATTAGAAAAGGCCAAAAATGACCAATCCGAGCCTTGTCTAACCAAGCAGGTGCATATTAGGCAGCCAGAGCTTTTGATTCGCTTTTTACAAGAAAATTTTATCATGGTTATTTCTAGCGTAATCCCAGAGGAAAAAATCCTTTTAGACAAATACTTTGATCATCTAAAACTCTCAGGCCAGCAAACTGGTGAGCTTGATACCTTACAAAAAAAGGTCCTACGAGCCTGGGCACACATGTGACCCTTAAGGTTAGAATTTAATATTACAAGGCCCATGGATGGCAAACGCAGATGGAAGACCTAAACCTTTAGATATATCATTTAGGTTAAGTCAAAGCCAATGGGTGGCAGACCATTTGCTCCCCCTACCCTTTACTTGTCCCTTAGGAGTTCCGCCTGGGGTGACTATAAAAAGCCATCAAGTTTTTAGGTAACTTGATGGCTTTTTTTGATTCTTCCATCTAACCAGTCACTTCTACTATTGACTACCAGTTTCCACAGTTACAGCTTCCCAAAGAATAACCATTAGTTTAAATTACTCAGAACATCAGCTTTTAAAGGAAAAAGTGACCTTGATTGCCGAAACAAAACAAACAAGGGTGCCCCCTCTTTTTGAGGTTTAACCCTTAAAGTGGATTTGAAACGCTTCATTATCTTATCAAATAAGTAAAATGCGATTTCCAACCTAAGACAACTCAAACTGCCACAGCGACCCCCACTCAATAGTATAAGGCCCTAGGCCAACCAAGACCAATGACCGAATCAATTTTCCCACTTAAGACCTACACTTCTGCTGAATGTGTGCAATTTGTAATTGACATGCAAGCAATCAATCAAAAGCTATTTCATTATAAAGGTCGCTTTAGCTGGCAAGGGCCTGCTGTTTGGGTTGCCGATAACACAGGCCTTAAAATGACCTTAGATTTTTCTACCAACCCCGCACAGTGGGACAGATACAAAGATGGCTATGTCGTTTTCCCTGTCAGGCAAGATGTTGGTGTCGAGATGACCGCCAATGAATCCCATTAATGCCACGGCTAGCATTCTCAACTAAGTTAACTTGGCTAAACCCTCAAGCTTTTTCCCCTTAACTAGCTTCTTTACTTTCTAAAATGTAACCTTTCAGCCTAGGCCTCAAATTACCCAGGCCTAAGGTCTTTTTCTAGCCTCTTAAAAAATCAATTTCTGGCTAAGTTTTACCTTATTGAATGGTTTAATTAACTGTAATTTTTAGCTTAATTTAAAATAGTTCACATTTACTGTTTACCAAAACTAGGCAAAGATCTTTTTTCTTTGTTTCCTGCCCAATATTTCTCCACAAAACCAAACGATTAAGATACACTTAGACTAAGTAGTTTCATGCAACACCCCTGTGAGAAGGAACCATTTGAAAAAGGCTAATAGCGCAAACCCGACCACCGACCAGCTAGAAATTGAGCGCCTTCGTGCCCTTGAAAAAGCCACAAGGGAAGAGTTAAACCAGCTTAAACAAAGCAATTTACAGGCACAACAATATTTGGATATTGCAGGGGTCGCAATGGTGGCCTTGGATACCAACCAGAAAGTAGTGATGATTAACCAAGAGGGTTGCAGGATGTTAGGCTACCCTGAAGAAGAAATTTTAGGGACAAACTGGTTTGAGAATTTTTTAATTACGGAAGATATCCCTGCTGTAAAAAATCTTTACCACAGGTTGATGACCCAACAATCGCCAATAGTAGAATACTACGAAAATCCGATCAGAACAAAGACAGGAACAAGGTTAGTCGAGTGGCATAATTCGATCTTATTAGACCTACAAAAAAAACCCATTGGCATTTTAAGCTCAGGTTTAGATATCTCTGAGCGTGCCATGGCCCAAAAAGCCCTAGAACAAGCCAACAAAGCAGAACAACATATTTCTTCAAAATACTCGGCAACCTTCGACCTGGCACCCATTGGTATCGCGCGGGTATCGCCTGAGGGCAAATTTTTAGAATCCAACCCATACTGGGGGATTATCACCGGTTACTCTAAAGAAGAAATACTTGATTTGACTTTCCAAGACCTCACCCATCCGGACGACCTAGAGCAAGATTTAGAATTTGTTCGCCAGCTGCTTGCGGGGGAAATCCAAAGCTATACCATGGAAAAGAGATATTTCCATAAAAAGGGGTACATTGTTTGGGTTAAATTAATTGTATCTTTGCAAAGAAAAGAAAATCGCGATCCCGATTTCTTTATCTCTATTATCACAGATATCACAGAAAAAAAACGCATAGAAGGGGAGCTAGCCTATTCAGAAGAAAGACTACGCACGCTTTTAGCTTCTAGTCAGGATGCAATTGTAACCATTGATAAGGATAGCCAGGTTGTCTTTTGGAATGATGGTGCCACTAACATCTTTGGTTACACAGCTTCAGAAATAATTGGTAAGCCCCTAACTAAAATCATCCCTAAAAATTTCCGAGGAGGTCACATTAAAGGCGTTGCCACAGTCATAAGCACAGGCAAAAGCCGCTTGGCTGGTGTACCTTTAGACTTGGTTGGTTTGAGAAAAGACCAAACACAAGTACCTGTTGAGCTTAGCTTAAGCCGTTGGGAACTAAGAGGCCAAGTTTATTTTAGTGGAATCATGCGGGATATTTCCGCACGCAAAGAAGCTGAGGCAGAAACAAAACGACTGACCCACGCGATTGATCAACTGCATGAGATTGTTTTTATCACGGATCTAAAGGGAGAAATTATCTACAGCAACTCTGCCTTTAGTAAAACTCCTGAAATTTTACCAAAAGAACTCTTTGCGCAGGGTGCTATTTTAAGTGCCTGCAATAACTACGAAGACCCAATACACCAAAATATTTGTGAGGCGCTACTTCAGATCGGCACTTGGCAAGGTGAGTTGCCGTTACATTGTCACAATGGAGACTATAAATACTTTGAAGTGACCATTTCCTTGCAGGAGAGTGATAATTTAGAAAGCTCGACCTTAGTTTTTGTTGCTTTGGAAATTACCATGCGAAGACTAGAACAGGCGAGACAGATCCAATCACAAAAGATGGAGTCTCTAGGCACCTTGGCTGGTGGGGTTGCCCATGAAATCAACAATCCAATCGGGTATGTTAGCTCTAATTTGCACAGCTTAACTGGTTACCTTAAGGCCTTTGGTGAACTCGAAGATATGAGATCAGAATTAGAAGAAGGGGTAAGATTAGGCGAAAATGGGGCTTTGCAGGCCCTGACAAAAATTGATAAAAAAAAGAAAATGATTAATTACGATTATATCCAAAGAGACATAAAACTCTTGCTAGCAGACATGCTGGATGGCGTAGATAGAATCAAGGATATTGTAAATAACCTACGTGATTTTAGCCATGTAGATACCCATAAGCTAGAGAAAATGGATGTAAATCTCAGTTTACAAAAAGCGGTGAAGGTAGCCTGGCACTCCCTAAAATTCAAATGTGCTATTAAAGAAGAGTTTTCCCTAGTGCCTCTTGTGGAATGCTTCCCCCAAGAGATCAATCAGGTTTTTTTAAACTTAATTATCAACGCCATGCATGCCATTGAAGAAAAAGGAACCATCACCTTAAAAACCAGTCAAATTGCAGATAAGATTCAAATCCAAGTGATTGACGATGGCGTGGGCATAAAAGCTACAAACATCCCCCGTCTTTTTGAGCCCTTTTTTACCACCAAACCAGTGGGCAAGGGCACGGGTTTAGGTCTTTCTGTATCCTATAAGATTATCAAAGACCATCATGGCACCGTTGAGGTTACAAGCGAATATGGTCGAGGGTGCAGCTTTACAATTGTGCTACCTCTAAAGCAACATCTCAAAAATCCTGACCAAGGTAAAAGGTGAATGATCGAAAGGAGACCCGTTTTAAGATTTTATTCATTGATGATGAGCCTCATATTCTAAGGGCTTTAGAACGTGAGTTTTACAATCAAACAGCTTACAACTTCACCTATGTTTCTGATGACCGAAAAGCTTATAATTTAGTACAAAAAGAAGAATTTGCCATAGTGATATCAGATTACTTAATGCCCTATTACAAAGGCACAGAAATCCTTGCCAAGGTTTATGAACATTCCCCTCGCACTCGCCGCATTTTACTCACAGGCTTTGCTGAAGTGGCTTCACAACATATAAGCCAACCAGAGCAACTCATTCACCAGTATATTGAAAAACCATGGGATAAACAAAAACTACTGCAATGCTTAGATGAAGAAATTATCTTATACCAGTCTTGGCCCAAATAACCGCATTGCCGTTTAGTTTCTAGCCCCTTCCGCATCAAGCGGTAAGCCACTGATTTGGAAAACCTGCAAATTAAAATAGGAAATTTTAGATAGGATGTCATCCAATAAATCCGCTTGGATTCTCTCGAAGGCCACCCAATTGGCAGTCAAGGTAAAGGCGTAAATTTCCACAGGCAGACCGTGAGCCGTTGGGTCTAATTCCCGAACAAGTAACGTTAAATCATTTGATAACTTTTGGTTAGAGCGCAGCAAGAATTCTAGCCAATTGCGAAAAAGATGCAAATTTGAAACATCCACATCAAGCTGCTCAGAGCCAATTTTTGCATTGTCTAAATCTATGGCCTTAGCATTATCGTCAAACAATAGGTTTTTAGTAGCCAGCGCCTGCGCCAATTCTTCACTCACGGGGTCTATGGTTTTTTGGTCAACAAAAATAGACCTCTTGATCCTACGGCGGTTTAAGTCGGTCATTCCTCGCCAGTTTTTAAAACCACCATCTAAAAGTTTATAGACAGGCAAGGCAACAGTAGTCTTGTCAAAATTTTGTACTATAACCTGATGTAGAGAGATATCAATCACATAACCATTGGCTTTAAAGGTCGGTGCTTCAATCCAGTCACCGACAGAAACCAACTCGCTGGTGGCGATTTGAATCCCGGCAATAAAAGAGAGCAGTGTATCTTTAAAGGCCAAGATCAATATGGCCATTACAGCACCAACACCACTTAAAAAGAACCAAGGGGATTCCCCAAGCCAAGTTGAGGCGGTAATTAAAACAGCCAACCCCCATAGGGCCATATTCCCAAGCTGCAAATAGCTTTTGATCGGGATCTTTTTAGAGACACTTAAGGTTTGGTAAAAGCCTAAAAAGCCATTTACAGAACGATTGATGGTCAAGGTCAGCTGCAAAACAATCAGCCCTTTAATAAAAACCTTAACCGCAGATTCAACCTCTGGGAACCAACCAGCAGAGCCATAAGCGACAAGGAAGGGGATAATATTGACGAGAGAAAAAAAGGCCTTTTTTTCCCAGAGATGATCATCCCACAGTACTTCACTTTTAACTACAATCTTCTCAATTGAAGGGAGCAACAACTTTTGAAAAAGCTTACGAGACAAAAAATAGATTGCCGTTAAAACAACCAAAGCAAAGATGATTTTTAAATAGGGCCAATCTAAAAATATTTGAATGATATGAGCGGTAAACTTGGATATTTCTTGCATCTTCAAAAAAAAACTGGGGTAGATTATTGCATTATAAATTAGTAAAAATAACTTATAAAAACAGTCTAAAATACTCCCCTACACTTAAGCTAGGCTTTTTTTAAATTTCCAAAAATCCAACGTTCTATTTGTCAAGATTTAAGCGGGAGGCATCCCTGCTAGCCAGTGGTGAATTCTGCTTTTGAGTTGGATTAAATTGACTGGCTTGGTTAGGTAATCGTCAACGCCAGCGGCAAAGGCTTGGGCCTTATCCTCTGCCATTGCCTTGGCCGAAAAGGCTAGAATATTTGTATGCTTAGCCCCTGAAGACTCCATTTGCCTAATGGCCTTAGTGGCATCTAAACCATCCATATTGGGCATTAAAATATCCATTAACACTAGGTCATAACTATTTTTTTCGAGTAGCAATAAGGCCTCTTTCCCATCGGAGGCAATATCAAAGGGCAGGCCCCAAAGATGAAAGGCTGCGGCCATAAGCTGTTGGTTGTTTTTATCATCTTCAACAACCAGCACCTTGCGCCCTTGGTAAACTTTAGCCACTTCTAGCTTTGATTTTACGCTGGTTAATTTTCTCTTTTCGGCCCCAGTTTCTTCTTTTTCATCTGTCTTCATGTTGGCTAAGGGTAAATTCAAGGTGAAGAAAAAGCGGCTTCCCTTGCCAATTGTACTCTCTACTTTGATTTGACTCCCCATGAGTAAGGCCATATTATGGCTGATGGTCAAGCCTAAGCCTGTGCCGTCATATTTTCGAGTTGTAGATTCATCCGCTTGAGTGAAAGGAGAAAAAATGAGCTTTTGATCTTCTTCTGAAATACCAATACCCGTGTCTTCTATTTCAAAACGTACGGACTGGGAGTTGTTTTGGGAGGACTGGAGTTTGATTCTAAAATTCACTTCTCCTTTTTTAGTAAACTTGATGGCGTTTGCTATTAGGTTGCTCAACACCTGCCTTAAAAGCTGAGTATCGATCAAAAATAGTTCAGCTAGGGTCATATCATAATTAAAATAAAGCTGTAGTCCCTTGGATTTGGCACTGCCTAAAAAGAGGTGGAGTACTTCTTTAGCAAGCTCCATCAATTTTGTTGGTTGCCCATTCACCCGCAGCTTTCCAGCCTCTATTTTAGAAAGATTCAAGACATCAGACAGGATTTTTGTTAAGGATTCACCTGACTTGACAATGGTTTCACAAAAAAGCTGTTGGTCTGGGCTCAAATCAGTTTCCTGTAACAATTGGGCCATACCCAACACCCCATTCATAGGGGTTCGCAGCTCATGGCTCATGGTGGCCAGAAAGTTTGATTTGGCTTTGTTGGCCTCTTCCGCCATTTCTTTGGCCTGTTCTAATTGTTGCTCTTTTAAGACTCGATCCGAAATATCTACAGAGAAGCCTAGTATATAATCATTTTGATCCTGTTCAAGTTTGATGGGGATTTTCGATCCAAGCATGCGCTTTGTTTGCCCCTCTACAATAAAATCTTCTTCATAATGAATAGGATTTTTGGATTTGAGCAAATCTTGGTCGTCTTGTATGAGTTTTTCTCCTAATTCATTATCAAAAATTTCCAGAGCTGTTTTGCCGATGATCTTTTCTTTAACCCCACCCATTGTTTTAAGGGCTTCTTTATTCACCAGCAGATGTTTTAAATTTTGGTCCTTTAGGTAGAGATTTAAAGGGAGGCTATCAATAATTTGATCTAGTAAATCTTTTTGGTTTCGCAGTTTTTTTTCTGTCTCTTTGTGGGCTTCTACCTCGGCTGTAAGGTGCCGCAGGGAATCTTCTAGCCTGAGCCGCTGCTCCTGAGCCAGTTCATAAAGGTTTGCTGCTTCTAGGGGGATTTGTTTAAATTCTGTTGGCTCGGTGGTTTTATCTACAATCCCCTCTTCCGATTCTGTTATACCTGTTTTAGCATCGAAATGATGACCATAGAGCCGTAAGGTCTTTCCATATTGCCCAGCAAGGTTATACAAAATGGCGTTTAAGGGGCAGGAAATAAAAGGGTTTGCCGTTTCTGTTTGTAGCTTTTCATAGGCCTTCCAACCATAAAGGTCGTGCCATTTTACTATGTCAGCATCTCGTCCAGGAGAGACCTCAATGCTTGAGGCAAAACCATTGGCAACAAATAACTCAATCACCTTGCCAACATCTTCAATAGTCCCCGTTTCTTCAATAGCATAGCCAGCTTCAGCCAGATATTCTTGCATTTCTTTACCGATTTCTTTGATCAGAATATCGTAAGAGTTGGGGTCGTACTTGGAAAGAATCTTGCCATAACTAAAAATTACAGCATCATAGAGGTCACGTTTAAACTGATCCATGTTGTACTGGGGGAAATTTTATTGCTTTTTACCAAGATAACATAAATTCACTTTTTATTAAAGTCTGGAAAAGAGAAAAAAAAAGCCCCCAGCCTGCTAAATGCAGACTGGGGGCCTTAAGAACGAATAAAATCGATTCTACTTAAGCAGCTTTTTTGCCAAAGTAAATTTTTGTCATTAGATCGTAAAAGATGATAGCACCACCGGAGATCATCATTAGATCAGGCAATAGCCTTGCCCACATCCAACCCATTACAGGTTCAAGTGAACTGTGGAGACGAGCAGCAAAATAACCCATATCGTGAGCTACTTCTGTCTGGTGGAATCCAATAACTAAAGTAAAGGCTGCAAATAACAGCACGCCAATAGTAATCAACCAGAAAGCATACTTAGCTAAGGTATCATCCCACTCCCAATCTTTGGCTAGGCAATTTGCTCTTGCTGCCATGTAGATAAAAGCGATGGAGATATAACCAAAAGCACCAAGTAAGGCTACGTGGCCGTGAGGCATAATCAAATAAGTACCGTGACCATAGTAATTAATGGTCGGAGTATTGATAACCATTCCAAGCCAACCTGCACCAATCCAGTTAAGGACAGCAGAACCAGCTAACCACATAAAAGGTGTGGAGAAGGCAAAACCTTCTCCAGAATGAATTTTTTCTTTAGCATTCTTTGCAGCTTCAATGACCATCAAGACCAATGGAAGAGGCTCGATTGCAGAGAACAAGCCACCAATGGCAATCCAGTACTCATCAAGTCCCTGCCACCAGTAATGATGACCAACACCTAACACGCCACTAACAGCAATTAAGAACAATTCAAAAAACATAATTCGTTCTGCTGTTTTTCGACCAATTAGGCCCAAAGAAACAGTAAAGAAGGCTAATGTACCAGCCGCAAACAATTCAAATGTTAATTCTACCCATAGGTGAATCACCCACCAGCGGTAGTAATCATCAATAGTATAGTTTGGAATAATCTTATGAACTGGCATCATCCCTGCGATATACAAGGTAGCAATACCAAAAGAAGACCAAATAATTGTAGCAACTATGGGGTTGTTAGTTGAAGCCTTTCTGATTAGGGAAACAATCATCAAGAACCACAATACTAAGCCAATCACAAGGCCAATATCCCAAACACGACCTAAGTTAATAAGTTCACGTCCTTCGTTACCAAACCAGAACCAATATTCACGCATCTCACCTTGAGCACCTAAATACAGACCAGAAAGTCCGCCAACACCAACAACTAATAGTGCAGCCCAAAGAACATCAACTAACCAAGGGAATTTGTGATCTTCATTTGCAATCCAAGGAGCAATGAGTAAACCACCAACTAACCAACCAATTGCAACCCAGAATATAGCAAGCTGAGTGTGCATCGCACGGAGGATGTTAAAGGGTAAGATCTCTTGGGGAATTACAAAATCATTTGTAGGATCTACATAAAGGTGAGCCAGATAGCCACCGATAAGCATTTGCAGAAGGAAAAATAACGATACAATAGGTACATACTTTAAAACTTTTTTCTGGGAAGGAAAAAGCTTAGTAATTTTTAAAGGTTCCTCTAAGGGATCATTTTCATCTTTTTTAAGCAGGTACTCGTAAGAAACATAAATCACTAAAATAGTCAGTGGCCATAAAATCAACCACTCCCATAAAGAAACATAGTGAGAAAGATAACTTACATCCTGGTCAATTAAAGGTTCTGCAGGCCAGTTGTTAGACCAGGTTCTGTCTGTGCCTTCACGATTTGAAGATGCAACCAATTGAGACCATTCAAAGAAAACCGCAATTTTTGCCGCTTCGTCAGGGCGAATAACGCCACCAGCAAAGGCTCTTTCAGGGTTACCGTTCACTAACATATTCACAACGTGGGCAACGTTATCGTGAAATGCTGTTGTCGAGGCTTCTGTGTAAGTCATTCCAGACTCACGCATATGTGTTTCCTCTTTAAAATCTTGTATAACTCTAACCTTTACACCAGCAAGCTCAATGGCTGAAAGTTCAGCTTTAGACTTACCAAAAAGTTCAACTGCGTAGGTTTCATATAAAGACAAAGCACGTCTGTGCATCAATTCGCCTGAAAAATCTGGCCCCATATAGGCACCCATACCAAGCACTGTTCCCCAATCATGTAGGTCGAACTCTTGAAAATACTCTTTACCTTTAACAATATCGTCATAGGTATAAAGTGTTTCTCCTGAAACAGATTTTACAATCTGCGGAAGTGGAGGGACTTCTTTTTGTAGCCTTGCCGTAAAGGTAACCAAGGTGGTTACCCCTATGATGGCTGCCATCCAGAAACTCACGTAGAGTCCCTTTCGGCTCATAAATTTGTCTAAGAGGGAATTCATTTTTTGCCTGTAATGAAATTAAAGAGTTAAACTTACAACAAATCCCACAAAGTGGAATCTTATATACCTCTTTGATAGCTGGCGCACCTCAATAAAGCAATCTATAAAATACCACTTTAGGGATTTTATTTTACCTCCACTTGTAAATGCTTACCAAATAATATATCTTACCTATAAATTTCCCTTTAATTCGTCTAAGAAACTCCCTAATTATGCGCCTTAAAAAACAAACCGATTATGCACTTAGAGTGTTAATGTACCTCACGATTAACCAAGAAAGCTCGGCAACGGTTAAAGAAATTGCAGACTCCTTTGAGATCTCGCAAAACCATTTAATGAAAGTGGTCCAAAATCTAAAGCATTTAGGCTACCTGCATACCGTAAGAGGCAACAAAGGCGGAATCTGGCTGGGCAAACCACCAGGCGAAATTATCATTGGCCAAGCTCTACGTGACTTAGGTGAAGAAAATGAACTTGCAGAATGCTTTATCCAAGCTAGCAATTGCCGCATTACAGCCCAATGTAAGTTGAAACACGCCTTTAAAAAGGCGAATGATGCCTTTTTTGCTGTTTTAGATGACGTTAGTCTTGCCGATATCCAAGGCAACCCTGCGGCCTTGACCCAACTTTTAAACATCCCTGAAAGCTCTTTCGCTAGAGGCTAAAAACGAACCTACTGTAGCCACAGCCTTAGGGTTTATTCTTTTTTTTAGTTGAATCCTTACCTTGGCCAGTTGATTTTGGTTAGTAATTTACCAAAATTGCCATAAACAGGGGGTATTTGCTTAATTTCTAAGTTTTTCAAAGCAAAAGTTATTTACAATATATGTATATCCTTATAGACCTAGATTAAATATATTTCACAAAATTACCGTTAGGAACACACATTGAAGCTCTTTACCTTTAAAAAAGGCATCCACCCAGCGGAAGAAAAGCAATATACCTGCGATAAAACTATCGAGACCTTGCCCCGCCCGAAAGAAGTTTTTATTCCCTTAAGCCAACATATTGGTAAACCTGCCTTACCTCTGGTAGCAAAAAAAGACGTGGTAAAAAAAGGCCAACTCATAGGCCAAGCCGATGGTTGGATTTCAGCCAACGTCCATGCCTCTATTTCAGGCACAGTTAAGGCTGTGGGCATGTTCCTTCATCCAATGGGTTCACGAGTGCCCATGGTGCATATTATTGCTAATGAAGAAGCCGAAGAAGAGCTTTTGCTTAACCACCCTCAAGACTGGAAGACTGCCAGCTTAGATGAACTAAAAAAGATTATTTTAGATGCTGGGATTGTGGGTCTTGGCGGTGCCGCGTTTCCAACTCATGTGAAAATGTCTCCTCCAGAAGATAAAACGCTGGATACTTTTGTTTTAAATGGTTGCGAGTGCGAGCCTTACCTAACCTGTGACCACAGAATGATGGTCGATGAAGCAGACAGAGTTTTAGACGGTATGGCTATCATCATGAAGATTTTACAGCTTAAAAGAGGTGTGATCGGGATTGAAAATAACAAACCTGACGCTATCACCACTTTAAAAGAAAAGATTGCCGCCCGTGGCGAAAGCTGGGAAGTAATGGCCCTAAAATCTAAGTACCCGCAAGGGGCAGAAAAAATGTTAGTTAGTGCAGCCTTAAAGCGCAATGTGCCAGAAGGGGGTTTACCCTCAGATGTCGGAGTGGTGGTTAACAACGTAGGCACGGCCATGGCTATTGCTGATGCTGTTATTCGTGGGATTCCTCTAACGACAAGAGTGGTCACGGTAACAGGCCCAGGAATAGTTGAACCTAAAAATGTTTTGGCTAGAATCGGTGATTCCTTTGCCAACGCCGTTGAATTTTGTGGTGGCATTACCGATGACACCTCTCAGGTTTTTATGGGTGGCCCCATGATGGGCATGAGTCAATTTGATTTAAATGTTCCCATTGTAAAGGCTACCAGTGGCATTGTTGCCGTTAAAGAGGTTGCTGAAAAGAAGAATCAGATCTTCCCTTGTATTAAGTGCAACGCCTGCGTTGGCGCCTGCCCCGTGAATCTGCTCCCTAACAGGCTTTACAGATTAACAGAAAAAAACATGCCCCAAGAGGCACAAGACCGAGGCCTAATGAGCTGCATCGAATGTGGTTCTTGCGTCTTTGTTTGCCCCTCATCTATCCCCATTTTGCAGTGGATTCGCATCGGCAAATTTAAACATACCAATAGCCCCAAGAGTGCTTAAACATGGACGAAAATAAAGAAAACTTACCCCAGGAACCAGCTCCTAAGACGGTTGCCACTGAAGCAGTAGCTAAAGAAGCTGCCCCAGAAGAACCAAAGCCCGTGCCCCCTAAAAAGAAGAAAAAAGACCCGAGGGATAAATTATATAAGCCCAACCAGCCACTCGTGCTAACGGCTTCCCCCCACGATTACAACGTGACCACCACCCCACAAATTATGTGGTCTGTTTTAGCCAGTTTGGTGCCTGCACTTGGCGCTGGGATCTTTTATTTTGGACTATACGCTGGCTTAGTTGTTTTGACCTGTATTCTATTTGCGATTTTGACTGAATATCTAATTAATCTACTTAGAAAGGTGCCCACCACTATTACTGATGGCAGTGCTCTGCTGACGGGTTTGCTCTTGGGTTTAACTCTACCCCCGACCTTCAGCCTTGTTTCAGCAGCATTAGGTAGCATCTTTGCTATAGCCGTGGGCAAACAAATTTTTGGTGGCCTTGGTTATAATATCTTTAACCCAGCTTTGATTGGGCGAGCTTTTTTACAGGCCAGTTTCCCTGTGCCCATTACAACTTGGGTTTTCCCAAACACGGCAAAATACGTAAATGTGGATGCAACAACAGCGGCAACCCCTCTGGGACTTTTTAAGTTTGAAGGCATCACCACTCCTTGGATGGACTTGATCACAGGCAACATTGGTGGCAGCATCGGCGAAACTTCAGCGGTTGCAATATTACTCGGTGGCCTTTATTTGGTCTTTAAAAAATACGCTGACTGGCGTGTGGTAGTAGGCTTTTTAGGCTCCACGCTTATTACAGGCGCTTTTCTTTGGCTTTTAGTGCCCGACATGGCACCCAATCCCTTCTTTCATATTGTTGCAGGTGGCGCTTTATTTGGTGCCTTTTTTATGGCAACCGACATGGTTACCAGCCCTGTAAACCCGATCGGCGCTTGGATCTTTGGCCTTGGTTGCGGTTTTCTGTTGGTTATCATTCGTGTTTTTGGTGGCCTGCCTGAGGGCGTGATGTATTCTATTCTCTTAATGAATGGCGTTACACCTTTAATCAACCGATACACCCGACCGAAATACTTAGGGGAGATCAGATCATGAAAAAGTCTCTTAATATAGTATTAGTCTTAACCTTGATTACAGCCTTTAGCGGTGCCTTTTTGGCCTATTGGGATAGACACACAGGGCCTTTTATTGCCGAAAACAAACGCATTGAGTTAGAAAAGGCAATTGCCTCAGTTCTACCGACCCACGATGCCTATACCACAAGGTTAATTGACCGCAGAACCTACTATATCGCCACCAATAAAGGCGAGCCAGTGGGCACCTGTTTTCGAGTTTTAGGGCCTGGCTTCCAAGGGAATATCGCTATAATGGTTGGGGTCAAGCCTGATCTAACTGAAATCACAGGCATCAAAACCTTAGAGCAAATTGAAACCCCTGGGCTAGGTACAAAAATCATCACTGACCCTGCCAACAAGGAAGACCCAAGATGGTTCCCCAAACAATTTGTTGGTTTAGTTATCGACAAGGCAATCACAGTGCTTAAAAATAAAAAGGCCGTTGGCCCACACCAGATTACAGCCATCACAGGTGCGACCATCACCTCTAAGGCCGTGGCAAAAATTATATCCAAAGGCGTGAGTAAATACCGCCAAGAATGGGAAGAACATGTGCTTGGTAAGGAGGATTAATCATGGCTAAGAAAGCAAATCCAATAGGTTATGAATTTAACAAGGGTGTCTGGGGAGAAAACCCTGTACTAGCTGCATTATTAGGCTTATGCCCCGTTTTAGCTGTTACCAACACCGCCGAAAACGGTCTGGCCATGGGTCTGGCGACCAGCTTTGTATTGATCTCCTCTAGTTTTATGGTGTCAATTTTAAGAAAGGTTATCCCCAAGCAGGTTAGAATCGCAGGATATATCGTGATCATAGCAACCTTTGTGACCATGGCAGATCGGTTCTTAGCTGCCTACTTTTTTGAAATTAGTAAGTCCTTAGGGCCTTACATCCCCTTGATTGTGGTCAACTGTTTGATTTTGGGCCGCCAAGAGGCTTTTGCTAGTAAAAATAGCATTTTCAGAAGCTTAGTTGACGCTATTGGGATGGCTGTAGGCTTCACTTGGGTTTTAGTGATTCTAGGTGGCATTCGTGAAATTTTTGGCAGTGGCTCTTTATTTAACATCGCCCTATTTGGTGATTGGTTTGAGCCTTGGATGGTGATGATATTGCCTCCAGGTGCCTTTTTCACTCTCGGATTGATGATTGCAGCCTACAAACTTACAAACATGAAGGGGGCTTAAATGGAGCTTATTTTAGTCTTTATCTCAGCCGCTATCGTTAACAACTTTGTTCTTAGTTATTTCCTTGGGATCTGCCCCTTTGTTGGTGTTTCCAAAAAGATTGATAGCGCCATTTCTATGGGCATGGCTGTTACCTTTGTTATGGCTATTACCGCCATCGTTACCTGGCTGATTCACCATCTTATCTTGGTGCCTTACGACCTTTTGGTTTTGGAATATGTAGCCTTTATCTTAGTTATTGCCTCACTAGTTCAGCTGGTAGAAATGTTTGTGCGCAAAGTAAGTAAACCTTTATATGATTCTTTGGGTATTTTCTTACCGCTCATTACTACAAACTGTGCTATTTTAGGTTTAGCTCTGTTTGCTATTTTACGTGAATATTCCTTTGCTAAGACCTTATCCTTTGGCCTTGGCGCTGGAGCAGGTTTTACCTTGGCCCTCGTTTTAATGGCAGGAATCAGAGAAGAATTAGAATTAGCCGAAATCCCCAAGCCCTTTGAAGGGGCAGGGATAACCATGATTGTTGCAGGTTGCTTAGCCCTTTCTTTTATGGGTTTTGCAGGTCTTATCTCAGCATAAAGAGGAAACTTAACTATGGACATTACTTTTTTACTGACTTCAACAGCCATCATGGGCGGAATGGGCACCCTATTCGCTATTGGATTGGCTATAGCCGATACAAAATTACACGTTGAAGAAGACCCCAGAATTGAGCTTTTAGTGGATGCTTTACCCGGTGCAAACTGCGGTGGTTGCGGCGTTCCTGGTTGCGGGGCCTTTGCTGATGCTCTGGTTCAAGGCAAAGCCCAAGTGACAGGCTGCCCTGTAAATTCTGCTGATGATGTGGCTGAACTTGCTGCAATTATGGGCGTTGAAGCCACAGCAGGTGTTAGAAACATCGCTAGAATTTTGTGCCATGGTGGTGATGATGAAGTTGCCAAACGTGGTGAATACTTAGGAGTTAAAACCTGCATGGCGGCCCACCTAAACAAAGGCGGAGACAAACTGTGTGAGTTTGGCTGCATGGGTTACTCAGACTGTGTGACTGTCTGCCCCTTTGACGCTATCTACATGAATGACAACAACATCCCCACAGTGATCGAAGATAAGTGCACTGGCTGCAACAACTGTGTGGTTGCTTGCCCCCGTGACATTATTGAATTGGTCCCTGAGGATAAAAATCTCTTTATCTTTTGCCGAAGCCAAGACGAAGCAAGGTACGCCAGAAGCGTTTGCACGGTCTCTTGTGTCGGTTGCGGCGCTTGTGTGAAGGGCAGTGACGAGTCTATGATGTGTATGAATGGTAACTTGCCTGTCATTGATTATAGCAAAGGCGGCACCGTTGAGATTTTACCTACAGCCAAGTGCCCGAATCATTCTATCAATATGAAGGGTGGTGAAGACCCTATCCAAAGCATCCACAACTATGTGGCCTATAGTAAAGACACCAATAAACCTGAAACTGAAGCCACTGATGTTTAAGGAATAGTGTGGAAATTGGATTTGTCACAAAACTAGAAGGGGCTTTTGCCTGGGTGAAGTTGCAAGAATCCAATTCTTGCCACTCTTGCGGAGCCAAGGATGTTTGCAGACCAGGGGAAGACGGCTCCAAGGATCTAAAAGTGGATAACCCAGTTGGCGCTTGTGTCGGCATGCAGGTTTCTGTGGCTGAAAAGGGCCGAGTCACCTTAAAAATTTCTTTTTTGCAATTTGGGTTACCCTTATTGAGCCTACTTTTGGGCATGGGTTTAACCAGTTACCTACCACAACCAGATGGCTGGCCTCTTGAATTAGTGCAAAGCTTGTATGGGTTTTGCACTATGTTTATTTCAGGCGTGATCAGTTGGACTTGGGCCAATTCCTTGGCAAACGATGGGCCGCTGTTTACCATTGTTGAAAATCGTAGTGGTTTCTAAAGGCAGTTTCTAAGCTTTTTGTTAACCTCCTTCTTTAAAATAGATTCCTTGGCTAATTTTCTGTTATATCTGCAGTTACCATCCAAGTTAGTTTCCTTGGAATCTTTTATTTAGGGGGTTCCACAACTATCCCTAACCCAACCAGTTAAAAGGAAGTTTGCAAGGCAATACTATTTATTTACTTACTCCTCCCCAGCGCTCCCCCCTAAACTAAAAAATAAAGGTTACAAAACCAGCTTCAATCCTTTATAAATAAAGCATCTTTTATTAACTATTGAGGGCAAAAACACCATGGATGCCAAAGAATCTTTCGACTATGACTATGTAATTATTGGCAGCGGTTTTGGCGGCTCTGTTTCGGCTCTAAGACTTACAGAAAAGGGATACAAGGTCTTGGTCTTAGAAAAGGGAAGGCGCTTGGCTGCTGAAGACATGCCCAAGAGCAACTGGAACTTAAAAAGATGGCTCTGGTTGCCCTCATTTGGTTTCTTTGGTCTTTTTAAAATGACCTTTTTCCGCCATATAGGTATCGTCTCAGGCGTTGGGGTAGGGGGTG
>JASJGK010000260.1:0-2562 GCA_033791585.1 SAR324 cluster bacterium
CTCAATGAAACTCGTGCGGATATAACAGATGGAGCTGACGATAAACAGATTGATGCAATATACGTTGATGATGATAATAATTCAGTCTTCATTCTTCAGGGGAAATTTATTGGTCAAAGTAGCGTTGATGCAGAGCCACTTAGAGAGGTCCTATCTTCATGGGTACAGCTTAAACAAATTGTACATTTACAAGAAAATTGTAACTCAAAGTTGAAACAAAAATTATCAGAGTTATCGCTTGCTCTTGAGGAAGATTATGATGTTGTTTTTGAGCTAGTTACTACTGGAGCTCTAACGGCTGCCGCAAAAAATGATTTATTAATTTTTCAAACTCAGTTGGCTGATTCAGAGGACTTTCCAGCCTCAATTAATCTGATAGATGCTGAGGAACTCTCCAATCGTTATGAAATTGCTTTAAACAAAGAAAACCCATTAATCCATCATTCCATTACCCTCAATACAGGTAAGTATATTCAAATGGAGTTGGGGGAAACGAATGTAGTTATGGCTGCGTTACCCTTAAAAGACTGTCTTAAATTTCCAGGAATTAATGATGGAACTCTTTTTAAGAAAAACGTGAGACAATCTCTTGGTTTGAGTAATAGGGTGAACAAAGGGATAAAAAATACTATTTATCATAAAAGTAAAGATTTTTTTTATTATCACAATGGAATTACGGCTCTTTGTAGAAGTATGATTCTATCAGAAGAAGGAGAGTTAGAACTAAAAGGCTTAAATGTTGTTAATGGTTGTCAATCTCTGAGTACAATTCTGTCCTGTTCAGAAAAAGTTAAACAACTTGACGATACCCATATTATGTTTCGGTTCTATGAAATTCCTGACATGGAAAGGGCGGACAAAATTAGTGTCTCTACAAATTCGCAAAGCGCTGTAAAGGCAAGAGATTTACGAAGTAATGACAAAAAAGTACTAAGTCTAAAAAAACAGTATGAGCAGAGGTATCCATCAGGATATTTGATTACGAAAAGAGGGGAACAAGCACCTGCTGATAGGGACAGTAACTTTATTATTGATCTTTCTGAACTAGGAAAGCTACTGATGTCATGGCATTCCCAGAGGCCAAATATTGCTTATAGTGAAACAAGAATTTTTGACAAGTATTTTGACCAGTTATTTAAACGAGATTACAAACCAGAGAGAATCCAAGCATTGTCCTCGTGGCGTAAGGAGATCAAAAAAAATTGGATCAAAGAAAACCCGTTAGCTTTAAATGAATCATTGCTGGCTATGAAAGCTTATGCGCCAAATCACCATTTATACGCAATTTCGCTTTGTTTTTGTGTGGCGAATAATATTGGCAGCAACCTTGTTCCTGATCCTGAAATCACTTATGCAAAGGCATTAAACGCTAACCTTGTTGACCAAATAGTAGCAATGGCAGGCACATGCTTAAATAGTGCACTTGAAGCGGCAGCTAATGAACCACAAGTAAATAATCGTGTTTTTAGCCCCCAAAACTGGATAAAAACAAAATCCTGTCTATCTGGTATTCGTGCAGCTATTAGACAATATTTTACTATGCTACCTGCAATGCCTAATGGATTGGAGTTGAAGAAAAACCTTCAGGAACCAATGCAACTGGAAAATTCTGATTTTTCCGATCGCTGGACAGCAGATTAGTCTTTATGGCTGTAAAATAGTATCTTCCTACAAAGTATAATTTTTTAAATAAATGTCTATGCCTAAGCCCATAATCTTCATTTCGCATATCACCGAAGAAAAAGAAATTGCTCGTTCTTTAAAGGAGTTTTTAGAAAAACAATTTTTAAAAACCATAACTGTTTTTGCTTCGTCAAATGAAGAAAGCCTAACATTGGGGGACAAGTGGATGCAAACAATTCAGGAATCTGTAGAGAAGTGTGAAGTAATGATTGTTTTATGTAGTCCAGTATCTATTACACGTAACTGGATCAATTTTGAAGCTGGGGCTGGCTGGATTAAAGGAATCCCAGTTATCCCTCTTTGCCATTCAGGCTTGACACCGGGAAAACTACCAGTGCCAATTAATTCGTTTCAAGGTGGTTTGTTAAATAGCAATGAGGATATAACTAAGCTTTTTAAGAAAATATCAGAGATTCTTCATATAGGTATTCCAGATTCTACGGGACCCTCTTTTTTTGAGGGCATAAAAGTTTTTGAGAAAAAAGTAGAACAGTCATTAACAATACAAGATACGATTTTTATTTGGCGTAATTTGTTTCAACAAATTCATATGCTCAAATATTGTATCTATGCCTCCACCTTATCTTATCAAGACCTTCAAAACAAAGACTGGGAGCATGATAAACTCAAAGGCTATGAGTTCACTTTTCGTGACATTTCAAATGCATTTAATGTTTCTTTGTTGATGATGTTTGAACAAAAAAGTAGGATTTCTGGTATTCTTTTTGAGGTAACTCAAAAATTAAAAGAAGATATAAAGTTTATTTTAAGTTACCAGAAGCTGACCGTCCCACAAAATTTGTCATTTATTCTAGAGGATTTTTTCCAAATCAATCAACTTATAGAGAGCGCTAATCAAGGCATGGTTTTGCAGGGAAC
>JASJGK010000261.1:0-9937 GCA_033791585.1 SAR324 cluster bacterium
TATGACCGTGGGAGTTATCACCAATTCCATTGATGATTATGACCGCAGAGACGCTTACAGATGCGATATCACCTATGGTACCAACAACGAGTTTGGATTTGATTACCTTCGTGATAACATGAAATTCGACCTTGAAGACTACGCACAAAGAGACCACCACTTTGCTATTGTCGATGAGGTAGATAGTATTTTGGTCGATGAGGCGAGAACGCCTTTAATTATCTCTGGCCCAGCCGAAGATTCCACTGAAAACTACCAGATCATCAACAAAGAACTCTACGGTTTAACCCGTGGCTATCGTGTTTCTGATGACCCTGGTTTAGAACTGATTGCCAAAGAACATAAAATGAGTTTGGAAGAAGCCAAAACCTGGCTTGCCACCCAAGAAGACTTGAATCTGATCATTGCTGGTGATTTCACTTTGGAAGAAAAAAGCCGAAACATCCAAATGACCGACCAAGGTGTAGAAAAAATGCAGCTTAGGGTTAAATCCTTAATGGCATCAGATAACCTTTATGACTTTGAAAATATTGAAATTTTACACCATGTAAACTCAGCATTAAAGGCCCATTACATCTTTAAGCGTGACATTGACTATGTTGTGCAAGGTGGAAAGGTAATTATCGTTGATGAGTTCACAGGTCGCTTGATGGATGGCAGACGTTTTTCTGAAGGCCTACACCAAGCTTTAGAAGCGAAAGAAAATGTAAAGATCGAGCGAGAAAACCAGACTTTAGCCTCCATTACTTTCCAGAACTACTTTAGAAAGTATGACAAACTTGCTGGGATGACAGGTACAGCCGAAACAGAAGCCGAAGAATTTAGAAAGATTTACGGTCTGGGCGTGGTGGTAATGCCCACCAACGTATCCTTGGCCAGAAAAGACCAAGCCGACGTTATCTATAAGACAAAAGCTGCCAAAGATAGAGCCATTGTAAATAAAGTTAAAGAGCTTCATGCCAAAAAACAACCTGTATTAGTGGGCACCGCTTCCATTGAATCCAGTGAGCATTTGAGCAAATTAATCAAACAGGCTGGGGTTCCCCACACAGTTTTAAACGCAAAACACCACGATAAAGAAGCTGAGATTATCACAGGTGCAGGCCGCTCTGGCGCTGTGACTATCGCCACAAACATGGCTGGTCGAGGTACAGATATCAAGCTTGGTGCTGAAGAATTAGAAGCAGGTGGCTTATACATACTAGGCACCGAACGCAACGAATCAAGACGAGTGGATAACCAACTTCGTGGCCGAGCAGGCCGCCAGGGTGACAAGGGGGAAAGTCGATTTTTCTTGAGTCTCGACGATGATCTATTACGCATCTTCGGTGGTGAGCGAATCGCAAACTTAATGGGCAAGCTAAACATTGATGAAGACGAAGCCATTGAACATGTTTTGATCAGCAAAGCCATTGAAAACAGCCAGAAGAAGGTAGAAGCTTACCACTTTGATATTAGAAAACATCTATTAGAGTACGATGATGTAATGAACCGACAAAGAGAGGTGATTTACAAGCAAAGAAGAGACATTTTAGGTGGTGATGGTGAAGAAGTTTTTATTACCATGATGGAAGATAAGGTGGATGCTCTGATAGCTAACTACTGCGATGACAAACACCTTGATGAATGGGATATTGAAGGCCTACACAGCGAATTATTTACTATCTTTGACGAAAAAATTGGTTGGGATACCAGCAGCCTTTCTGAAGCCCCAAGTGACGCTGACTTATTTTCCTGGTTAATGAGAGAAGTTAAAGCCTCTTATGACAAGAAGGTAGAACACTTTGGCGAGATTAAAGAAATCTTGTTAAAGCGCATCCTTTTAGAAATTACCGATAACCTTTGGAAAGACCATCTTTTAAGCATGGACCACCTAAAAGAAGGAATCGGCATGCGAGGCTATGCCCAGAAAAACCCCCTTACTGAATACAAACGTGAAGGTTTTGAGTTGTTCCAAGACTTGATGGACCGAATTAACTTGGATTGTGTTAAGGCCTTTTTCCACGTGCAAATTGTGGCCGAGCCTTCCAGTGAGTTTCAGCATAGCGACCAGCCTATGGAAATGATCCATGAATCTGCCCCAACGCCGAGCCAGCAGGTGATAAAAGAGCTTAATGAACCCCTTGCGGAACCAAAACAGCAGCCTGTACAAAAGCAGAATTTACCCGGAAGAAATGATCCTTGCCACTGTGGTTCAGGTAAAAAGTACAAAAGCTGCCATATGCGGGAAGACCAGCAACCAGCTTAAGGTTTTTATGTCTGATTTTTTAGCAAAGGCCCCCCTCTTTTTGGTGGGGCTTTTATTTTTCTCCCTCCCAATATCCGTTGCAAGTGGCGACTTTGCGGCCATTTTTTTAATTTTTACGTTTCTTATTGCTTTAGCTCAAAAAAAAGCAACTTTTGAATTTAATTTTTTGGCGAAAGCAATCCTAATTTTTGCCTTAGGTTTTTTGATTAGCGCTTTGATGAGCAACGACCCCGTTCTTTCACTGGCCTATGTTAAAAAGTTCTGGAAATTCCTCCTTCCCTTTGCGGTTTATTGGGCCTTAAAAGATAAAGATTTGGCCCCTTCACTGAAGTGGTTAGTTGCCAGCAGCGTGGGTATTTGTATCTATAGCCTAGTCCAATACAAAACAGGCTTGGATGTTTTAAGAAGTGCCAGCTTACAGGCGGAATATGTCCAACATAATGGTGCATGGCTTGCGCTAGGGGCCTTTTCTCATCACCTTACTTTTGGCGGGGTTTGCCTTCTTTTATTCGGCCTATTTTTAGGCCTCGCTTCAGAATCTAGCCCTCAACGAAAATACTATATTTTAGCTGCGCTTTTAAATTTATTGGCAGTCTTTGCCAGCCATGGCCGCAGCAGCTGGCTGGGTGCTGTGGTGGTTCTTTCTGTATTTATTATCTTACGCCTGCCAAAGCGCTTGGCTATAGTTTTGGGTATCTTGGGCCTAATAACGGTTGCGAGCCTTTACAGCGCTCGCAACTCTGATTTTATCCAACAACATGCCATTGGCAAAAGACTGGCTTCGGCCATGAATGTCAATTCCAATATTGATCGTTTGTATATGTGGGAAGCAGGGGTGGATATGATTTCGGACCGTCCTATATTTGGCTTTGGTGCAAGCAAAAACGAAGAAATGAGCCCCTACTATAAGGCTGTGGCTGTAAGAAATAGAATAACCCACGGGCATAAATATAAGCATGTCCATGAACATAAACAAAAGCTAATCAAAAATAACAGAAAGATGCACACCCATGAGCATAATTTTCAACATAAGCCCACCACGGGGGTGCATAACCTTTATTTGCAGACTTGGGTTAATTTTGGATTTTTAGGATTTTTAGCTCAGTTCTTCTGGCTATTTTCTATCCCTGTTTTGCTGATTAAGTCTTATTTAGAGGCTACTGCTCAAACATTAGACCGCAGGCTTGAGGATAAACTGATGAGCGGCGTTAAGCTTGGCCTGGCCGCAGGTCTTTTGGGCAGTCTTTTTTCTGGGATTTTTGAAAATAACTTCAGGGATGCGGAAGTCCAGACGGTGATCTTAACCTTTCATGGTCTAGGGCTTATTTTACTGGCGCAAAAGCACAGAAAGCATAACAGCTAAAACCCCGCAAAAGGGAATAAAGTAGAGGTCATCATTGTGACTAAAGCGGCTACCTTTTACTTTTTTAAAAAGCCCTATATACTGAAAATCGCCTATCATACGCCCAAAAAATAAGGCCAACATGACCAAAACACAAAAACGGATGACTCTTGGCTCTAGGGGCACAGCTACCAACCCACCGAAGGCTAAAACCCCTACAGCAAAGGCAAAAAAGGCCAGACCCATTATAGCTGTAATGGTAAAAGTCGGTTGAAAAAGGGGCTTTCCGTTTTTTTCAGGGATGGTAGATGAGACAAATTTCTTGCCACCAACTGCCCAGTAAAAATGAACTAGCCCAACAATAACAAAAATTGCTGGTACAAGATAAAAAAGAATTGCCTTTGCTTGGTCCATTGTTCCTCATTGGATGTCTTTAGAAATTAGAGCCTACAGAGAAACCTACTTATTGCCAAGAGACATAAAATCGCCTATTCTTGGGTCATAATCCTTTTAAAAAAACACCATGCCCAAGCCAACTGAAGAAACTCGTTTGCAAATTCTCGAAGCGGCCCAAAATCGCTTTATGCAATATGGTTTTCAAAAAACCAATGTCAATGAAATTGCTGCCGACTGTGATATGTCACCTGCCAATCTCTATCGGTTTTTCGAAAGTAAGGGGGATATGGGGGCTGCTGTAATCAAACGCCACATAGAAAACACAAAAAGACTCAAGGCTCAAACAGCAGAAATGAGTGGGTCGGCCCAAGAGAAATTAATTTTTTTCTGTCACAAAACCATAGAATACAACTTCAATATATTTAGTAATCAGATCCACCTTTTTGAGCTGATGGAATTTATTTCTAAAAAACGCAAAGAATTGCCCACGGAACACGTGGCTTTGAAGCAGGCTTGCATTAAAGAAGTAATTGAAGTGGGCCAAGCAACAGGAGAAATCGGTATGGGCGACCCGGAGCAATTGGCAATGCTTATATTTCAAGCCTTACGTGGTTTTTTATTGCCTCATACCTTAATCCCTAGCGGGGTTCCCTTAGAAAAGCTTAAACTCCAATCAAAAAAGCTCATTCAGCTTTTATTTTCAGGCTTATAGTCTTCAGTTCACCCCCCTTTGCTTCTCTCGACATTTTACCTTTTGGCTATTTTAGCATCTTTCGTTTTGTGAAAAAATAACAGTTTTTTCATTTTTTACTTGAGCAGCAACTTTTTTTCCGTTACCTTCGTGGCTTATGTAAATAATTAACAATTTTTTTATTTTTTATTATTATGAGCGAATTACAAATGTTCTGTAACCAGTGCGAGCTTAGCGTCGTTAATGGTTGCGGGTCCAAGGGAAAAGATGTTGGCACCTGTGGTAAAACTGCTACAATTGCAAAGTTACAAGATATGATGGTTTACGGTCTTCGTGGCCTTGCCGCCTACCGTGAGCACGCAAAAGAAATGGGTGCGGACACAACAGAAATTGATGATGTTACAGCGGAGACTTTGTACTTCACTATGACAAACGTGAATTTTAATTTTGATGACCATATTGCTCAATTGATGAAGATTGGTGATGCTGGTGTAAAATGCATGGACCTTTTAAGCGGCGGTCACGTAGCTAAATTGGGCCAACCAGCACCAGTTCAGGTAAGCCAAAATAAGGCGACAGGAAAGGCCATTTTAGTTTCAGGCCATAACCTAGACATGTTAGAGAAGTTGCTCGTTGCCACAACTGGCAAGGGGATCAACGTATACACTCATTCAGAGATGCTACCAGCTCACGCATACCCAGAGTTAAAGAAGCATAGCCACTTAAAAGGCAACATCGGTGGTGCTTGGCACGACCAGACCACTCTATTTTCTAAATGGGCTGGCACATCTGTAGTTAATACTAACTGCATTATCCCACCAAAAGACGACTGTGATTACATTGACAGACTTTATGGCTACAAGATTGTAGGCGTTGAAAAGGCTAAGAAAATTGAAAATGACGACTTTTCTGAGTTGATCGAGCAGACCCTGTCTTTACCAGACGTAACTGGGTTTGATGCAGACACCACCTTGATGACAGGCCACCATTACAATATCATCCTAAGCCTTGCACCTCAGATTCTTGAAGCTGTTGGCGCTGGTAAAATTCGCCAGTTCTTTGTTATCGCTGGTTGCGATGCACCAGGAAAAGCTGGGAATTACTTCCGTGAAATGGCTGAATCCTTGCCACAAGATTGTGTGATTATCACTTCATCCTGTGGTAAATTCCGCTTTAACGACATTGATTTTGGTACTGTTCCTGGAACAGAGATCCCACGTTATCTTGATTTAGGTCAGTGTAATGATTCGAATGGTGCGGTTCATATTGCATTAGCAGTGTCTCAGGCATTAAGTGTTCCTGTTAATGACCTCCCCATTAGCATCGTTTTAAGTTGGATGGAACAAAAGGCAGTAGTTATCTTACTGGCTCTATTCAGCCTTGGCATTAAGAACATTGTTCTTGGTCCTAAACCACCTCAGTTTATGAATGAAGCCATCTTAGACTTCATTGTTGAAAACTTCAATTTATCCCTAACAGGTGATGCGAAGACTGATCTTGAACGTCTACTATTAGCAGCACCTGCCGCTTAAGTAGCTTTAAATTTAGGAGTAGGAGCTTTGGGATGCCGTTTGGTGGTTTTCTTTGCTCCTGCTTCTATTTTTCTATATTTCCCTAGGCCGCCCGCCCTACCTACTTTATTTAAGCTTGCAAGCACCGCCTTTTGAACTAGCTTCACTCTGAAGCAAGTCTGGACGAAAGATTTGCGAAAAGCTTCAGAATCACTTATATTCAAGTCATAGATAATTACTTCAATAGTAAGAAAATCTAAAGAAGTGTTGTTCCTATCTGTATAAAAAAATATGGCACGCCCATTCCAAGGCTCCCCTACCAAGTGAAACTATGGCTAAATATACTCTGATTATATTATCCACCATCTTGCCTTTATTTTTAGGCCTTGCAAGCTACAGAGAACCAGTCATAACCCCGACAGATATTCGTTTTATAGTTCTAGGGGATATGGGTACTGGTGATTCCAACCAAAAGGCTGTAGCGAAGGCGGTGGCAAAAAAATGCAAACTTGAAGACTGTCAATTTGTAGTTTTGTTAGGAGATAATTTTTACAAGGATGGGGTCGAATCTACTTCAGACCGCCAGTGGAAAACAAAATTTGCCACTATGTTTAGAAATACCCCTGTCCCATTTTACGCTGTGCTCGGCAACCACGACCGTAGAGGCAGCACTCAGGCCCAGATTGACTACTCTAAAGTCAATAGCAAATGGATTATGCCAAATAACTACTATAACTTTAGCAAGGACAATGTCGATTTTATCGCCGTTGACTCACACAAGTTACTCGTAAGAGAAAAGCACCGCATCCAGCAAGACCAATACTATAAAGAACTCATGCCCTCTCTTAACGGCGACTGGAAAATTCTACTCACCCATCACCCCTATATATCTGATTCTTGGCACGGTAACATGGGTAACTATGAGGGAACTACAGGACGTGGCTTAGGGTCAAAAGCAATTTTTAATGACCACTTTTGCGGAAAAATTGATCTTTACTTGCAAGCCCATGACCACAATTTGCAGGTTTTAAAAGGGCCAAAATCCTGCCCTGGCACCTTTGTTGTTTCAGGTGGCGGCGGTGGGCGCCTTTATGACCAAAAATCCAGAGACGCAAATCAGGTCGAGTTTTTTAAACAAACCTTTGGTTTTACTTACATCCAGATCATTGATAGTTGCATTGCCATTGAAATGATCAAAAATGATGGCAAAATTCTCCACACAAAAAACTACTGTAAGTGACTGAACCGTTGTTTCATTTTTTTTAAATTAGATCGTCAATTTATTTTGTTAAGCTCAATTTCCCGAAAAAAATAATAGCTGCACATTGGCTCCCCTTTTGTATCTATGCTTGATATTATTGCTTAATTAAGATAATCCTTGCCATAGCAACGGGAAAAACATGAAATTATTTAATAAAAAAGTCACAGCAATACGTTTGCTGGTTACTTTTTCTGTAGGTTTATTAGTAAGTTTAGCCTTGGCCTTCACAGGCTACATCATAAGCAGCACACAAGATGAACCCCATGAAATACGCTTTCTTGCATTTGGGGATTGGGGCTCAGGCAATGACAAGCAAAAGGCAGTTGCAGCAGCCATGATAAAAAAGTGTAAGGCTGAAAACTGTGAATTTGTAGTCACTGTGGGGGATAACTTTTACCCTAAGGGCGTCAGAAGCTTGGCTGACAAACAGTGGAAGACAAAATTCATTGATTTATATAGCGATCTTGGTGTGCCCTTTTATGCTGCGTTGGGAACCCATGACCACGCAGGCAGCGTAATAGCTCAGGTTAAATATTCAAAAAGAAACCCCCAGTGGATTATGCCTGCTAAGTTTTACAATTTCAAAAAAGGCCCTGCAGATTTTATAATCACTGATTCACATAAGCTATTCCGCTTTGAAAAGTACAGAGCCCAACAGACAAAGCACTATAAAAAACTAATGCGCCGTCTAACATCAACTTGGACCATTCTCATATCTAAACATACGTATATATCGGACGGTCGGCATGGAAATATGGGCATATATAAAGGTATAATTGGGCACGGGGCCGAGATGAAAAGTTTTTTTGATAGCCAATTTTGTGGGAACGTTGATCTCTACTTGCATGGGCATGACCACAATTTACAAATTTTAGAAGGGCCTAGCGAATGCCCTGGGGTATTTGTCGTTACTGGGGGAGGGGGAGCCGGTGCCCAGCCTCAAGCCGCTAGAGATGGTAACAAAATTGATTTTTTTGCAGAATCCTTTGGTTTTACCTATATCAAAATTATAGACAACTGCATCACTATCGAGATGCTAGATGAAGAAGGCACTTCTCTTTTCACTAAAAACTACTGCAAGCCACAAAACTTTAGAATTTGGGCTAGAAAGCTCTCTGGCTATCTATACAAATTCCCTTTCGATATCCAAAAAAGCTTGAGTGAGTCACGTGCCCAAGTGCATTCCTACCACATCAAGGCTTATCTCCGTGGCCTTTTCAAGTGAAAGGTATTTTGTGTGGGATTTGGTGCAAATTACACCATCGCCCACCACCTGAAGGCAATCCCCTGTGATTGCGTTTTCAAATTGAATTTTTTTATGAAATGATAACACCTACTTACATTATATTTGCCGCTAAAACCAATTTTATAGAAATAGCATAACTACTCAAAGTATTTTTTCTTATTTTTAAGGCAGGAGGTGCAAGTACCGGTGGACTAATATATAAAGTTCACAAACAGAGCATTCTTATAATTTTGATATTTATTCCTATGCCAAGATAAACAAAATTACATTACGAATTAGAATTTGGTGGTGAGTCAAAATGTTCTACTAATATAAAAATAGCCGCTGGATACAAGATATCACTTAGATAAACGTCACTATACTTACAGTACCAACCGAAAATAGATTTCACCTAAAATATTTTCCTAAAACATATATATTGTTATACCAAATAAATTAAGGTAGCTATGCTATGTAGCATTGGGGAAAATGAAATACAATAAGAACATTAACAATACAGCAAAATGGGCGCCTATAGCTGTATTTGCAGCTTTAATAGTCACACTTATTATCAATATAATTGTGGCTAAACCCAGTGAAATTCGTTTTTTGGTCTTAGGGGACTGGGGCTCAGGCAGTAAATCTCAAAAAGCTGTTGCTAGGGCCATGATAAAAAAGTGCCAGGCTGAAGACTGTGAATTTGTAGTCTCAGTTGGGGATAACTTCTACCCAATCGGAATAAAAAATACTAAAGATCCCCAGTGGACCAAAAAATTCACTGATTTATACACCGGTCTTGCGGTGCCCTTTTACGCTATACTGGGAACTCATGATTATGCAGGTAACACCAGAGCACAAGTTGTCTACTCTCAAAAAAATAGCCAATGGAAAATGCCTGCCAAATTTTACAACTTTGAAAAAGGCCCTGCAAACTTTATTGCCACTGATTCGCATCAATTGTTCCGCAATGCTAATTACAGAAAGAAGCAAGCTCCCTTCTATAAAAATCTATTGCCCCGGCTGAACTCAACCTGGACAATCCTTCTATCAAAACACGCCTATATCTCTGCCGGCCGGCACGGGAATATGGGCAACTATGACGGGAGAAGCGGTTACGGAATCCAGATAAAAAGATTTTTTGAAAGACATTTTTGCGGGGAAGTTGATCTTTTTTTGCATGGTCACGATCACAGTTTGCAGGTTTTAAAAGGACCACGTAACTGCCCAGGAACCTTTGTTGTATCCGGGGCTGGCGGTGCAGGG
>JASJGK010000262.1:0-7208 GCA_033791585.1 SAR324 cluster bacterium
GTGCGGATTTCATGGCTCATTGTAGCTAAAAAATCACTCTTGGCTTGGCTGGCAGCCTCTGCCTTTTGCAGAGCAATTGTTAATTCGGAAGATTTTAAGCTTATCTCTTGGTAGCTCCCGTTGACCTTTTCAATCATATAATTAAAGGCTTCTGTTAAAACAGACAGCTCATTTTTAGAAGCTGTATCAATCTCGATTTGGGCCTGTTTGATTTTATTCAGTTCAATTTTTTGCACAGATTCTGTTAAGTCCCTTATGGGGTCTGCTAGAATTTTTTTTGTGAAAAACCAAAAAATTACCCAAAGTGCCAAGGTCTTTACTATGGAATTGACTAGGATCAAAAGAATATTGTGTTCAATGCGATCAAAGATACTGCCTTGGCCAGAGTAGATATGTAACTGCCCAATGAGTACTTTCCGGCCCTTATGGTCCATATAAAAAAGGTCTGACTCATAGGAAAAAAGCCGGCCCTCTTCGGATTGATTCACCCCGTACTTTGCGCCATAAGCCCCTATGCTATTGCCTGATTCATCAGTGATTTTTACGCCTGCCACAATCCCGATTTGCCCAATCCCCTCCATGGCAGAAGCGATGGCTTTATCGTCTAAATTCCACAGGGCATTTGCAAAGGTAGGCCCAAAAACCTTTTGTAACTGATTGATTTCTTTAGAAATAGACCCTTTTACAATGTAGTACTCTGCCGAAATATGCCCCAAGGTCACAGCAATTGCGATCAGGATATAAAACCCAAATACCGTTCGTAACAAATGAGTGGCAATGGAATCTAAAAAAGGGACTTTTGATACAACCATAGTGTAAAAGCTGGGAACTTTTGATAACTTAATAGGTCCCAGAAAAATACAGATTCATTAAAGATGTGCGATAAGTAATTATATGTAATTTTAGCAAACAAATCCATCACAATAATCCACAAAGCCCCTAATCAAGCGCTGTTTCTGTGGGGTTTAGTTTAAAGCAATAGAGCCACCAAACAAAAGCCTGGGGCTTAGATCTTAATTTACCAAAAGAAAATGTCTGTAAGGCTACCCTTGCACTCTTGTGTAAAGACTCAGAATCTGAATGGGTAACGGCCCTTAGCAAACTTTTCCTAAGAGAGGGGGGGGGGACTCGTAAATCTGTCAGGCCTAGTTCAAGCGGATTTTTCTGTATATTTGAAAATGGCCTCTTTAAGAAGCTCAAAATCTAAAGGTTTGCTTAGAACTTCTTTCATCCCAACAGCAAAGCACCTTTCTTTTTCCTCAAGGCCGACCATTGCCGTTACAGCAATAATTGGCGTTTCTCGGTTGAGACTTGTTGCCTCACTTTTAATTTTTTCTGTAGCTTCAAACCCATTCATATCAGGCATCAAAAGATCCATCAAAATAAGGTCATACTGTTGTTGCCTTGATAAATCCAGCGCTTCGCGCCCATGTTTTGCTAAATCAAAGGGGATTTCTTGCAACGTTAACATTCCACCAAGAACTTGGGCATTAATTACATCATCCTCAACAACCAAGAGTTTTAAATGAGAGAAGTTTTGGGTTTCTATTGCAACCATTTTAGGTTCTGCCACGCCTTTTAAAGTCTCAATTTGAAAGATGGGAAAAGTGAGATCAAAAACAAAGGAACTGCCACTGATGCCTTCGCTTTTTGCTTCTATTTCACCTCCTAGTAAATTCACTAACCCCTTGACAATCGAAAGCCCTAAGCCCGTTCCACCATATTTTCTGGTTGTATTTTCTGCCCCTTGGCAGAAGGGTTCAAAGATCAGTTCTTGGTGTTCTGCTGAGATACCAATGCCTGTATCCCTCACTTCAAAACGGATTTGCTGTTGGTCCTGTGTAATCTCTAGCAATTGGGTAATCACTTGTATTTCACCCACCTCAGTAAACTTAATGGCGTTGCCCAGTAAATTAGATAAAATCCGCCTAAAGATCTCAGCATCACCTATTACAAAGTCCTTCACTCTTGTGTCACCTTGGTAAGCTAAGTTTATTCTTTTGGCGCTTGCTGCCCCTGAAAACAACTCTATATTGGCACGAATTACCTCATTGAGAGAAAAGGGTTCCAAAACAACGGCTTCATGGTTCGCCTCGATTTTAGAAAGGTCTAGGATATCTGAAAGGATGGTGATGAGAGATTGACCCGATTCCAAGATGATATTACAAAATCTCTGCTGGTCTTCATTTAACTTTGAATCCTGTAAAAGTTGAGTCATGCCCAAAACCCCATTCATAGGGGTTCTTAATTCATGGCTCATCATGGTTAAAAATCGGCTCTTTTCCTTGTTGGCTCGGTTGGCAAGAAACACCATTTCTTTTGATTGTTTATCAAAGCGGTAAAGGAGCCAAAACAAAATCCCGCTTAAAATCAAGATTCCCAAAAGCAAGTTGATTTGGATGAGTTTATATTTGGCCAAAGATAGGTCAATTTGCGTTTGTAGCTCAGATTCCACCTCGTCGGCATGCAATATAAAATTTGCAAAAACTTTGTCAAATTCTTGATCAGAAAGGCTTCCCACCCCTGAAGTGCCTTCAATATTTTCTAAACGCAAGTGGGCTATTCGGCGAAACTCAGCCAAAAGGACTTGCACTATTTTAATTTTTTCAACCAATTTAGGTTCGACAAGTGGCTCAAAATTTCCTTCATTATTAACTCCCCCTTCGAGCATCGCTCGAGCATACCAATCAGCTTGGTCTAGATGTTCCCATACAGATTCTACATCTTCCCCCCTATCGCCTGAAATAATTTCTTCTAACCAGAGGTGCGCTGTCGTCGCCTCCAATCGAATTTCCATAGCAGCATCGATCAAAGGCAAATAGCGAACCGCCATCCTTTGCCCCATCCAGTAGGATAAACCAGAAAGTAGCGTGACCAACAGAATTAAAAAGCCCACCAGGGGTTTTACACTTTTCATAATTATTATTTGTTAATATAAAACTCCCTTGGAATTACATTTTACTTTGAGGAAGTTTTTTATTATAGCCCCTTGAAAAGATTTAGGGTAAAAAATTTGTATATTTTTAAACTTAAAAGCTGCTGACCAAGCCCTAGACTTTGGCTTTATATGATTCTTGACCAAAGCTTGTCTAAGGAGTATTTTAGTCTACTAATATAGCCTAGCAAACCCTTGGGGCTAACTTAAGGCCCAAAAATATGAGTTCTATTATGAAGCAGATACAACCTAAGTTCATTCCTTTTCTGTTAGTAACATTGATTTTTCTAGGCTGGTCAAACCTGACCTTTGCCGTAGAGATCACCACAGAAGAAATAAAATACCAAGCTGGCAACCAAACGATGGTAGGTTACCTAGCTCAACCTAAGCTACTGGTTTCAGGGGCGCCTGCGATTTTGGTTGTGCATGAGTGGTGGGGGCAGACTGACTACCCTCGAAAAAGAGCAAGAATGCTTGCCAAATTGGGTTATATTGCTATGGCAGTAGATATGTATGGCGACCGCCAAATTACAGATCACCCAAAAGAAGCAGGTGCCTTTTCCAAGGCTGTATTTTCTAGTGCCAAGAATGTTAGGGGGCGGTTTGATGCCGCTTTAGAGGCTCTAGTAAAACATTCTATGGCCCAGACAAACAATATTGTTGCCATTGGCTACTGTTTTGGTGGGAGTGTGGTGCTAGAAATGGCACGCCAGGGGCTACCCTTAAAGGGAGTGGCAAGTTTTCACGGCGGGCTAAAAACCCCAAGCAAAGCTAACAGTAGCACCTTAAA
Organism: SAR324 cluster bacterium; assembly: GCA_033791585.1. Taxonomy (GTDB): domain Bacteria; phylum SAR324; class SAR324; order XYD2-FULL-50-16; family XYD2-FULL-50-16; genus JASJGK01. Next base: position 3,726 of record JASJGK010000262.1, read on the forward strand.
GGCTAGGGTTTTAGTTCTCCATGGTGCTGCCGACCCTATGACCAAACCTGGGGGAGTGGAAGTTTTCAATGCTGAGATGAAAGCCGCTAGTGCCAAATATAAATTCATTTCCTATGCAGGTGCAAAGCACGGTTTCACCAACCCCCAAGCTTCGGTTTACGCAAAGAACCTGGGCTTTAAGGCTCTAGGCTACCAAAAAAAGGCTGATTTAGAATCTTGGGCCGAGCTGCAACGATTTTTAAAATCATTTTAATAAGATTATCGGCAAATATCCACTGGTGTAATTTAATCTACCAGTTTTAGGCAAAGTATGCGATAATATTTGCAATTAGGGGTGCAGAAACCTCTCTAGAAACTTTAGCCTAGAGTTTAAAATGAATTTATCTATTCGTATGAGGGTGCTTATCATGGTTGCCCTTTCTGTAGTTGCAACAGGAATATTAATCATTGGAATTTTCTTTTACTTTTTATCCCAAGGTTCTGAACAGCTCTTGCAAAGGTACGAGAATACTTTAGTTGAAACTCGTAAATCTAGCTTGGCTGACAATGCCGAAATTGCCATGCATGCCGTTGGTCATTATTATGATTTATCCCAACCAACAGCTTTAACAAAATCACTCCAAGAGAGGTCTCAAGCCTTTGCTCAGAACTTAGGTAGTAGATACAAAATTTTGCTTAAGCAAATGCCACCTGAGCGGGCAAAAAAACAACTCTTAGGCTTTATTGAACAGTATAGATACGACCAAGGCAATGGTTACTATTGGGTGCAAGACCAACAGGCAAATATTATTATGCACCCCCAAAGCCCAAATTTAATTGGCTCCAACCAAATGGATTTGAGCGACCCCAATGGGGTTCTGGTTTTTAAAGAATTCGCCCAAGTTTCGCAAAGTAACAGAGGGCGCAGCTTAAACTATTCTTGGGTGAACCCCACTTCCAATCAATTAGAAAAAAAAATTGGCTATGGTATTTATCTCCCTGAAACAGGTTGGATCATTGGCACAGGGCTTTATATCCCCAGAATGAAAAGCCAACTACAGGCCCAGGCTGCCAAAGTAATCAACCAACTCCGCTTCGGTGATAAGGGCTACTTTTGGATCAATGATTTTAAAGCCAATATGATCATGCATCCAATCAAGCCCGCTTTAAATGGTAAAGACCTAAGTCAAATGGAAGACCCAAATGGCTTAAAAATCTTTTCTGAATTTGCTAGTCTCGGCAAAGAACAAGGCCAGGGATTTGTAAAATACTACTGGCCCAAACCAGGATACAAGAACCCACAACCTAAAATTTCATTTATCAAAGCCTTCCCTGACTGGCAGTGGGTGCTAGGCACTGGCGTCTATGTTGAAGATCTAGACTTATTAGTTGCATCTGAGGCAAAAGCCATCAACTCACTTTTTTATAATATTGTAATTATGGTTTCCGTTGGTAGCTTGGTGGGCCTCGTAGTATTAATGGTTATCTTTGCTTGGAGTATCAATCGCAGTGTCAATGCCCCTCTTTTAAGATTGGCAAAAAACATCAGAGAAGCTTCTGTTGAAGTAGCCCTAGCGGCAGGGTCCATTGCTGATAGTTCAAATCTTCTCTCTTCGAGTGTCACCCAGCAAGCTGCAAGTATCCAAGAGTCTAGTTCAAGCATCCAGCAAATATCTAGTCAAGCAAAGTCGAATGCCGATAAAGCGGGGCAGGCTGCGCACATTATGGAGCATGTCCAAGAAATATCCGTTTCCGCCGCACAAGAAGCTGATGAATCAATGACTCAATCAATCACAATGAGTGAAGTCAGCGAAAATGGAGTGAAAGCCATGGGCAACATAGGCAGAGCAATGACTGATATTCAAGAAAACTCTGATCAGGTTTATGCTATTATTGACATCTTAAATGAAATCACCCAACACACAAAAATGCTTGCAACCAATGCAGCAATTGAAGGGGCAAGGGCGGGGCAACAGGGCCTTGGGTTTAACGTTGTGGCAAATGAAATTTCTAAACTGGCTGCTGGCTCAAAGAAGAATGCAAAAGAAATAAGAGCAATTATCCAGCATTCTCATGGCGCCACAGAGTCAGGTAGCCAAATGGCAAGCCAAGGGAAGGAAGTACTACGGGAAATAAGAAACGAAGCTGATGGCTTACACCACCATATGGAAGCGATTCAACTAACAGGGCAAGAGCAAAAGCAAAAAGTTTTGATCCTCAAGCAGGAAATGCTCTTAGTAGAAAATGCCTCTCGTGAACAAGCAGAAGGTGTGCGCCAAATCAGCCTTGCCCTAAACGAGCTTTCTGAAGGCCTGCAAACCAACTCCGCTATTAGCCAAGAGTCGGCAGCGGCAGCGAGTCAACTCTCGGCACAATCAGAAGAACTCAGTGGAATGTTAGACACCTTTGGTTCGCTCTTAGGGGTTAAGATTAAAACCTCAAAAGAATTGGCAATGTCGAGCCACAAAGATGAACCCTTCCACGCAGTTAAATTAATTGCTTAGGCGCTAGAAAAATCTGGGCTTAAAGGGAATCAGAGTACTGTTCTTTGATTTCTATAATATCAGGTAGGATAGCCATAAACAATTCCACCAAAGTAGGGTCAAACTGTTTTCCCGAAAGGGATTGAATTAAGCCCGTTGCCTTTTCTGTGGTCCAAGCCTCTTTGTAGGGCCTTAGTGAAGTCAGAGCGTCAAAGACATCACAAATGGCGATAATGCGCCCGCTCAAGGGAATTTCATCCCCTTTTATTTTACTGGGGTAACCATTTCCATCCCAATGTTCATGGTGAGTCAGGGCAATGGCCTTAGCCATATTCATCAACCTAGAGTCGGTATCCCCTATAATCTCACCGCCTATGGCTGCGTGTTTTTCCATCTCTAGTCGCTCCTCTGGCTCCAAACGACCAGGCTTTAAAAGAATGGAATCGTGGATGCCAATTTTACCAATATCATGCAAGGGGGCCGCTGTATAAATCATATCTTGCTGAACATCATTCAAGCCAAAAGCAGCGGCTAAAGCCCGAGCAAAGTGACTGACCCGAATCACATGCATGCCTGTTTCGTTGTCACGAAATTCCCCCGCAATGGCCAAACGGTTGATAATTTGTTTTCTAGAGCTCACCAATTGTTGGTTGGTTTCCTTCAACTGGGCCCGGATCATATTTAAACGCTCACTAAGTGCAGAAGCCAAAGCCACAACTTGCACAACAGAACCTAAAAGCATGCCGTGACGTACAATAAACACTGGCGGTAACAGGCCTAAGGCCTTCAAACTATAAAGAACAATTCCGCCTAAGAAAAAACTCCAGCCAAGCAAAAAAGCCTTGGCAGGTTCGTAGCCCTGTTGCATCCGCTTCACAGCAATAAAAAATACCAAGAATCGCTGTATAAATCATATCTTGCTGAACATCATTCAAGCCAAAAGCAGCGGCTAAAGCCCGAGCAAAGTGACTGACCCGAATCACATGCATGCCTGTTTCGTTGTCACGAAATTCCCCCGCAA
>JASJGK010000263.1:0-2843 GCA_033791585.1 SAR324 cluster bacterium
CTAAACTTTTAGAAAAATTTTCTTGGCCTTCAGGCCCGTTACTGGTAAAAAAGGTTAATTCTAAACTTCCAAAGACCCTATGAATTTTTTCCCCTCCACCACTAGCAGCATCCTTAAGCTCAGGTTCCAGACCACCTTAAAGGCCCAGCCCAAACTAAGCAAAAAACTATTGCTTGCGGCCACCCTTTTACTTTGCTCCACCCAAAATTTGCTGGCTATTGGCGGCGGGGGTTGGAGTTGTTTTGGTTGGGGTGCTTTGGAAGTGGGTGCGCCTGGTGTGGGCTTTATAGTTACCAAGCAATATGAAAAGGCAGCCCTGCTCGGTGGGAGTCGCTGGATTTTTATGTACGAAGCTGAAATGGCAAGAGGCAAAGACGACTTCCAAGGGGATGGAAGTGAATACAACTTCGCTGATTCTGATCAGTACTTAGATCAAGTAAGCTACGAGGACTCGGATTCAGGTAAAGATGAACTCTATTTTTACTATAACAAAGCCACCTGGGATAACCTTTTTTACGGGGGCCTTGATAATAATTTTGCCCTGATAGCAATGGCCGACCTCTATCGTGGAGGCTGTAAAGCAAACGGCGAGACAGCAGAATTGATGCTTTCACCAGTCCGCTTTGATCACTTTTTAAGCAATTGGATGTTTTACCCGCCCTTACTTTTATGGGCCTACGCTGCCCAGACTTGGAACGACACTACCAAGATCGAATATCATTTGGGGTCAGGCTTAAGCGAGGCCACTGTTTTTCAAGATTCCATGGTCACCCACTACACCGTGGGCATAGCCGAGGAGATGCTCTTTCGTGGCACCATCCAGCATTCCCTATTTGATCTTTACTCTAAAGATTGGGACATGGCACCTGAGTTGAGCCGGCACCTTTCTATATTCTCTAGTGCAGCCATTTTTGGTCTCGCTCATGATGGGCAAGGTGGTGCCGCTGACGTACAAGGGGCCTTTGCCTCAGGGGTCTATTTTGGCTATGTTTACCATCCAAAGTTAGGGGAGCATGACTTGATGACATCCATCGCCATCCACTCTTGGAATAATATGATCATCACCTATCTTATGCTAAAAAATGCCAAAATGACCGAAACCCAAGATGAGGTTTCTGTGCCTCTCTTGAATATTGCTTTTGATTTTTAAGCTTTTCAAGATTAAATGTTGGATTTTCAAGGTTAGAGCTTTTTATCGCCCAAGGTAAACTATAAGAGAAAGGGTTTTACTAACAGCATATATTAGGTAAAATTCTATCTAGCAGAAAAGCCACCTCTGGCCTATAGTAGCCTTATGAATATTTCAAAACCTTTAAAAATCGCGCTTTTATTTTTCCTTTTACTATACCCCGTAAGCGGCTTTGCAGATTGTATCTCTTGCCACATAAATGAAGCAACTCAGCAAACCCATACCAAAACAGATTGCATTGCCTGCCATAAAGGCAACAGGTCAAAAGTTAAAAAAATTGCTCATAGTGGGTTAATTTCACAACCTGGGACAATCCAAAACTTTACTAAAACATGTTCAAGTGCTGGTTGCCATGCAGGCCAAGTCTACCAAGTGCAACATTCTTTAATGACGCAAATGACAGGTCTGATTCAGGTAACTAAAAAAGCCTTTGGGGAAACGGATAAAGCCCCAAAGTTAAAGGATTTAAAAACGACTGGTGCCGAAGGCTATTTGCGAAAAAAGTGCATTTCTTGCCATTTGGGCCAAGATCTTAAAAATGAAACCGACCCAGTTCAAAAACGGGGAGGAGGCTGTCTCGCTTGTCACAAGGGAAAATCATCCAAGGGGATGCATGTCTCCATTGACAAAAAAATCACTTCCCAGCGTTGCTTTGGTTGTCATGCCCGCAGTGGCCGAATATCTTTAACTTATTCTGGGATCATGGAAGTTAGCCCTGAACAGGTGACCCCTGAGACACGTAACCTCACAGACGGTAGGCCCATAAGACTGCTGCCCCCTGATGTACATTTTACAGCAGGATTGCAATGCATTGATTGCCACACGGCGAGAGGTGTAATGGGTGATGGAGGAAAGGCCAAGGCTAAGGGCGAACAAATGGAAGCCCAATGCGCTGATTGCCACGGCGAAAATCAAAAAGAGCCTTTTAGGGGGAAGTATGGCAGTTTTTAAAAAACATCAAACAACGTGGCGACCAGAAAAAATTAAAATTAAAACTAACAAAATCTGAACTTAAAATTGTTATAATTGCCAAAGAACACGGTGGAAAAGATCACCAACGATTAAGTTGTGATGCTTGCCACTCCACATGGGCACCCCAATGTTATGGTTGCCATGTGGAATTTAAAGAGACAGGAAAGCAGTATGATTCCTTGACACACAAAGCAACGGTAGGCAGATGGGAAGAAACAGCTTGGGCCTTTGAGGCGAAATTGCCTGCTTTAGGGATTTATAAAAATCGCATTGTACCCTTTGTTCCCGGGATGAACTGGTCTTTAAGTTTACCAAACGAGAAAGTAAAAAAGCAAAGTTTCTTTTCGCCTCTTTCACCTCATTCAACGGGTAAGGCTCGCAGTTGTGGCTCTTGCCATAATTCAGATGCTGTTTTTGCTAAAGATTTAGGTTTGGCCCGCCATGGGGAATTTGCTAGTGATAAATCATGGTCTGGAGAGACCTTAAGAAAGGATTCGAGAGCATTTACTATAACTGAAATCCAAAAGATTGAAGCAGTAGGCAGGTGCCTCAGTTGCCACAGGAAAGAGGAAAAATTATACCATGATTTTGCAAAAAAATCACGCCATAAACACAAAGAAAAATAATGTAATAAAATTTACAAGCTATTCAATTACATTACCTTTTAAAACCGAATTATGTT
>JASJGK010000264.1:0-18141 GCA_033791585.1 SAR324 cluster bacterium
CCACATGATATTTCTCGATTGAAAATCTCGATAGACAAAAAAGTCACAGTCTAAGTCAGCTAAGGGTTCGATCAAATGCTCTTGGATTTCCAACACCACTCTTGAATTAAAAAGATTTAAAAAATCAAATCTTTGCACAAAGTTATCTTGGAAGTAGAGGATGTCTTCCACAAAAGATTTATGATTCATCTTGCGGTGCTTCAAAAAGCTACCCATCATTTCAGGTAAATCCTGCTGGATACGAGGCATCAAATCAATGACAGACCTATAAGCGCTGGTCACCTTTTTACTATCTCCCTTTTGAATCCAACCAGGTAGGACCTCAGCCAGATTTGTAGCCCCTAGATCTTCTGTCAGGTAGCAACCCATATCACTGCTCACAACTAAAATTTCAGGTGCAGGCAGGCCAAGGGTTCTCATTCGCTTGGTGATATAAACAAAGGCCTCATTTTCTAAAAGGTCTTTATGTTCAACGCCAATCAGGGTTTTGTGATGGTGTTTTTGGGGGGTAATGCGATAGATTTTGCGCTCTGAGCCGTCCCCTTGGAGCATTTCCCACTCATAGGGGCCTTGTAAAAAGTCTTGGCTCAGTTGTTTTAGTTCATTTTCCATGTCAAAGACTTAAAGGAAAAAAGGGTTTACTTCAAACAAAATAAAAAAGAAGGGGTTTTTACTCGCCACCAAGTTTCAAAATAGCCAAAAAAGCCTCTTGGGGCACATCGACTTTTCCAAACTGTTTCATGCGCTTCTTGCCTTTTTCTGTCTGTCTAAAAGTTTCTTTTTACGGCTAATATCACCACCGTAGCATTTGGCGGTCACGTTTTTTCTCATGGCGCTAATGGTTTCACGAGCGACAATTTTAGCCCCAATGGTGGCTTGAATTGGAATTTCAAACATCTGCCTAGGGATCAATTCTTTTAGTTTTTTAGCCAGTTCACGGCCTCGATACTCAGCTTTATCTTTGTGAATGATTATAGACAAAGCATCAACTAATTCACCATTGAGCATGATATCCATCTTCACCAAATTTGCAGTTCTGTAATCTAACAGTTCATAGTCAAAACTAGCATATCCCTGGGTAATGGACTTTAAAATGTCGTAAAAGTTATAAACAATCTCATTTAACGGGAAATGAAAGTGCAAGTTTACACGATCGGAATTGATATAGGTCATAGACTGCTGGATACCACGACGCTCCAACCCAAGCTTCATCACGGCACCGATATAGCTTTTAGGGGTAATGATATTGGCAGAAATAAAAGGTTCTTGGATTTTATCTATACTGGTAACATCAGGAAGTTCTGAAGGGTTTTCAATCCGAAGCATCTTACCTTTTACCGTATGAACCTCGTAAATTACCGTTGGCGAGGTAATTAAAAGGTCTAGATCAAATTCACGCTCCAAACGCTCTTGCACAATTTCCATGTGCAGCAAGCCTAAGAACCCACACCGAAAACCAAAGCCCAAGGCAACAGAAGTTTCTGCCTCAAAAATAATAGCTGAGTCATTCAAAGACAAACGGGCTAGGGCTTCCTTTAAATCAGGGAAGTCGTTGGCATCAACAGGGTAAATGCCAGCAAAAACCATAGGCTTCACTTCAGTGTAACCTTGCAGAGCTTCTTTAGCAGGTGCATTTGCCAAGGTAATAGTATCCCCAATTTTCACATCAGCGATATTCTTAATGGAGGCAGATAAAAAGCCTACTTCACCAGCATGCAGGGCATCGACATCCATTTTTGCGGGGGTGAACTTGCCAAGATTCGTAATCTGGTATTCCTTTTCTGTGATCATAAACCTCACAGTGGAATGGGCTGGTAAAACTCCTGTCATTACACGAAATAGGGCCACGATTCCCAAATAAGGATCAAACCAAGAATCAAAAATCAGGCACTTTAAGGGGGCATCCAAATCACCATCTGGTGCAGGGATTAATTCTACAACCTGCTCTAAAATTTCTTCAATGCCAATCCCAGATTTGGCACTTGCATGGACAGCTTTACTGGCATCAATGCCGACTATTTCTTCAATTTCTAAGGCTACTCGGTCAGGCTCTGCTGCTGGGAGATCGATCTTATTTAGTACAGGTACAATTTCTAGATCTTGCTCCACTGCTAGGTAGACATTAGCCAAGGTTTGGGCTTCCACCCCTTGGGCAGCATCCACCACCAAAAGTGCACCTTCACAGGCGGCTAAGGACCGACTAACCTCGTAGGTAAAATCCACATGGCCCGGCGTATCAATCAAGTTGAGTTGGTAGGTTTTGCCGTCTTTAGCATTATAGTTGATCGAGACGGTCTGGGCCTTAATGGTAATGCCCCTTTCTCGCTCAATATCCATATTATCTAAAAATTGCGCCTGGGAATCTCTGTCAGAGACAGCCCCAGTAAAACCTAACAGCCGGTCTGCCAGAGTCGACTTTCCATGGTCTATATGGGCAATAATACAAAAATTTCGAATTCTACTTTGTTGTTCTTTGGTAAATATTACCTTTGACTTAGCCAATCTTCATCCCCAGCTTACCCGTTCGGATTGATTCCAGAACCTTGTAGCTTTGTAATTGTTCAAAAACCTTTTCAATCTTTTTTTCACTTCCAGAAAATTCTACAATCAACTGTCCATGCCCTGAATCCAACATACGGCCACCATAAAAGTCAACGATCTCGTTGATAGCCTTTGCCTCTTCATTACCCTTTTCATCTTTAGTGCTGTGTGCCAGCTTTACTATAGCAAATTCACGCATTACAGACTGTGCAGGGTCTAAATCTGTAGCCGTTAAAACCTGAATAAGTTTCTGGCTCTGCTTTCTAATTTGTTCTAAAACCTCGCCGTCCCCACGAACCACAATCGTAAACCGACTGATCCCAGGGATATGGGTGTGGCCCACAGTCAAGCTGTCCACGTTAAAACCTCTACGGCTAAAAAGAGTAGAGATCCGGCTCAAAACGCCAGGTTTATCTTCAACCTCAAGGCTGATAATATGTCTCTCTCTCATCTAGCTTCCTAAGGCTTTTAAGTGGGCCGAGTTGGCAATTTTTGCAATGTCAAAATCTATAATACAAGGCTTGCGTGAAGCAATGGCTTTATTGATTATAGGGAAGATCATTTCTTGGTGATGCACCTCGTAACCAGTACCCCCCATGGACTCAGCAAATTTTATATAGTCCATTGATTTACCCAAATCATGAACCGTGTGGCGCTCGCCATACTTCATGTTTTGCAATTCCCTAATCATAGATAATCGTTGGTCATTGATGATCATCACCACTATGGGGATTTGGTGCTCTACAGCAACCAAAAACTCTTGCATGTTCATCATAAATGACCCATCGCCACTTACATTTACCACAGTTGTGCCACGGTCGGCAAACCAAGCGCCAATGGCGGCTGGTAGGCCAAAACCCATGGTGCCCAGTCCAGCTGAGGTGATCAAGGGTAGGTGTTTGGGGTTGGTACAATAATGATTGGCCCACATTTGGTGGCGGCCAACATCGGTTGTCACATGTAGCTTTTGGTCCATTTGAGACAAGGCCTTTAACACTACCTCTAAAACTTCGGCGTTGTCAGAAGTTGGCAGCATGTGCTCAATTTTTTTACCTTTTTTCCAGGCTACAACATCTTCACGGATAGGCTTTTCGTCAATGCGCTCATTGATGATCTGCAAGGTTTCTTTTACATCGCCAACGATAGGGATATCCACCTTTTGGATTTTTCCAATTTCAGCAGGGTCGATATCGAGATGAATCAACTTGGCATTTTGTGCAAACATGCCTTTTGCCACAGTGGAGCGATTTCCAAGTTTAGTTCCTATGGCAACTATTAGATCAGCTTCCTTCTGGACAATATCATTGGCCAATTGGTTTCCATGGGTCCCAATCATACCAATATATAGAGGGTCATCCACAGGAATCACGCCCGTGCCTAGTAAAGTACGAACTACAGGCAATTGGGACTTTCTAACAAACTCTAATAATTCAGGGATAGCCCGAGAAAGCACAATGCCGCCTCCGATCAAAACAATAGGTCGTTCGGCATTTTTGATGGCTTTTATGGCCTTTTTAATCTGGCCAATGTTACCTTTAGTGGTTGGTTTATAGCCTGGCAAATTCGGCCTTTCATCAAAATCAAAGGGGAACTTTGCAGCTAATAAATCCACAGGAAAGTCGATTAAACAAGGGCCTTTGCGGCCAGTATTGGCAACATAAAAAGCCGTTTCCAAAGCTAGTACCAACTCCGAGTTATTACGTATTAACTCATTATGTTTGGTTACAGGCATGGTGATATTAAAGCAATCCACTTCTTGGAAGGCATCAGTACCAATATTTTCACGGGGAATTTGACCTGTTAAGGCCACAATAGGAATAGAATCTAATAAAGCATCAGCGAGACCTGTAACCAAATTGGTTGCACCAGGTCCACTGGTTGCTAATACTACGCCGGGTGCGTGTTTGACCCGAGCATAGCCTTCTGCCATGTGAATTGACCCCTGTTCATGTCGGCTTAAAACCGGTTGAACTTTAGAGCCAATCAAAGCATCAAAAATGGGCAGGTTGGCACCGCCCGGATAACCAAATAGAACCTCAACACCCTTTTCTTCTAAGATTTTAACAAGGGCTTCTGCCCCTGTTAGTTCTTGTTGTGCGCCAAGATCCATGGCTCTCCTTATATATAAATGACTAATCTGCTAATTTCGTCCGATCACTATAATCTTCAAAATCGACAGTTTCATCGTCTTCGTCTTTACTCGTTTCAAGTGCGATCTTTGCACGAAGCTCAGCTGCAATAGCATCTGCTTCTTCTTGACCAGGGGCATGGTAGTTGTAAGCCACATCCTTGGTGAAACCTGTTCCAGCAGGAATCAAACGACCAATAATTACGTTTTCTTTCAGACCTTTAAAGGTATCTACCTTAGCATTAATTGCAGCTTCGGTTAACACTTTTGTAGTTTCCTGAAATGACGCAGCACTAATAAAGGAATCGGTGCTCAAGGCTGCCTTAGTAATACCAAGTAACATTGGCTCACCAATAGCAGGCCTTAGGCCTTCATCCAGTAACTTAACGTTTGCAACTTCTAGCAGCGGCTTACTTACAGCTTCACCAACTAGGAAGTTAGAGTCACCAGGCTCAAGGATCTTAATCTTCCTTAACATCTGGCGTGCAATGGTTTCAATGTGCTTATCGTTGATACGCACACCTTGGAGTCGGTACACTTCCTGAACCTCGTTCACCAAGAACTTCTGTAGTTCTTTCATACCCTTCACTCGAAGGATATCGTGAGGGTTAGCACTACCGTCTGTTAAAGGCTCGCCTGTTCGGACGTAATCACCTTCAACCACAATAACGTGCTTACCTTTTGGTACAAGGTACTCTCTAGGCTCGCCAATTTCTGGGCGAACAATGAGTCTACGCTTACGTCTTAAATCTTCACCAAATTCCACAGTTCCATCAATATCAGAAATCTGACTTGGGTCCTTTGGGCTTCGAGCTTCAAAGAGTTCAGCAACACGAGGAAGACCACCAGTAATATCCTTGTTCTTCGTGGTTTCACGAGGGACACGGGCTAGGATATCCCCAGGTTTAACTTCATCACCAGGTGTGACCATCAATTCGGCCTTGTTTGGTAAGTAGAAACCTTGGTGCGCTCTACCATCGTCTTTCTTGAGTTCTTTACCCGTCTTAGTATTTCTAATCTGGATTCGAGGCTTCAAGTTGTGATCAGGTGCTTCCGTAATTACACGACGTTCGTAGCCAGTATCTTCTGCTTTTTGGATTCGAAGAGTTTTACCTTCTTCAATATCTTCAAAGCGGATTTTACCTTCCAAATCGTTAATGATCGGCATGGAGAACGGGTCCCATTCAGCTATACGATCACCTTTTTTAATCTTATCTCCATCGTTGAAGAAGATTTGTGAACCTACAGGTAGTAAGTGCTTGTCTACTTCTCGACCTAGATCATCTTTTAGGCCAATTTCACTTTTTCTACTAAATAGAATCTTAACACCTTCACGGTTGATAACTGTTTTTGCGTCAGTATAAAATAATGTACCAGCAGAACGAGCTTCCCAGAAGGTTGCTTCAACCTTTCTAGATGCTGTACCACCAATGTGGAAGGTACGCATTGTAAGCTGTGTTCCAGGCTCACCAATCGACTGAGCAGCAACAACACCTACGGCTTCACCAACAGAAACCAGACCGCCCTTACCAAGATCACGACCATAACAAAGGGCACAAATTCCCTCTTTAGCCTGACAGGTAAGTACTGATCTAATGCCCACACGATCAATACCCAATTGGTCAAATAGATCAATATGGTCTTCTGTAATGAAAGCACCATGAGGCAAGACAACATTGCCATTTAATGGGTCAATAACATCTTCAGTAGTAATCCGACCTAAGACACGATCACCTAACTTCACAATAACTTCACCGTTTTCTAGTAAAGGCTCCATCAAGATGCCTTCGTGAGACCCGCAATCATGGATTGAGATCACACTATCTTGGGCAACATCTACCAATCTTCTGGTTAAGTAACCTGAGTTGGCAGTTTTTAGAGCTGTATCAGCTAGACCCTTACGGGCACCGTGAGTTGAAATAAAGTACTGGGCTACGTTTAGCCCCTCGCGGAAGTTCGCAGTAATCGGAGTCTCAATAATTTCACCAGTCGGCTTGGCCATTAGACCACGCATACCACCTAACTGACGAGACTGGTGTTCCGAACCACGGGCACCAGAGTCAGCCATAACATAAATTGGGTTAGGTAGGGGTAAGCCTTCCAAACCAATTTTTTCTTGGGCCATAGCCTTTTTCATAGCTTCACCAACTTCGTTGGTAATCTTAGACCAAATATCAATAACCTTATTGTATCTCTCACCATCGGTGATGATACCATTCTCATGCTGGTGTAGAATTTCTTCTACTTCTTCTTGACCACGCTTAAGTAAAGGGTCCTTTTCAGGAGGAATAACCATATCGTGCATAGAGATAGAAAAACCAGCTTTTGCAGCATGGTAGAAGCCCAATGTCTTGAGGATATCAAGCATTTTTACGGTCTTCACATTTCCAGCAATACGGAAGGAATGATCAATCAAGTTTTCCAAATCTTTTTTCTTAAAGAGTTGGTTGATAGCAGCAAATGGAATATCGTCTGGAATTCCATCATAAAGAAGTACACGGCCTGTAGTTGTTTCAACTAGGTCTTCACCTTCTTTCAAGCGTACTTTGATTTTAGCTTGCAAGTGAATTAAACCATGGTCAAAAGCGCATAATACGTCTTCAGGACTACCAAAAATTTTGCCTTCGCCTCTAGCGCCAGTTGTGGCCCGAGTTAACCAGTAAATACCTAAAACCATATCCTGTGTAGGAGTCATGGCTGGTTTACCAGTTGCAGGAGAAAGAATGTTGTTGGTTGCCATCATCAAGACTCTAGCTTCCATCTGCGCTTCCACAGAAAGAGGAAGGTGAACAGCCATCTGGTCACCATCGAAGTCAGCGTTAAAAGCGGAACATACAAGTGGGTGCAGAGTAACAGCCTTGCCTTCGATCAATGTCGGCATAAAAGCTTGGATACCTAACCTGTGCAAAGTTGGAGCACGGTTCAGCATAATTGGGTGATCAATGATCACAGCATCTAATGCTGGCCAGATATCTGGATCTGCATTTTCAACTAATTTTTTAGCCACCTTAATGGTTGCGGCCTTGCCATGTTCAATAAGCCAGTTAAAGATAAAAGGCTTGAACAATTCAAGGGCCATCTTTTTTGGTAAACCACACTGGTTCAATTTTAAATCAGGACCAACTACAATTACGGTACGGCCAGAATAATCGACACGTTTACCTAGTAAGTTCTGACGGAAACGCCCAGTTTTACCTTTTAAAGAGTCACTCAAAGACTTGAGTGGTCTTTTGTTTGTCCCTAAGATAGGACGTCCACGACGGCCGTTATCAAACAAAGCATCAACTGCTTCTTGCAACATCCGCTTTTCGTTTTTCACGATGATTTCAGGAGCATTTAAGTCCATCAATCTTTTAAGGCGGTTATTCCTGTGGATTACTCTTCTGTATAAATCATTCAAGTCACTGGTTGCAAAACGACCACCTTCGAGGGGTACTAGTGGGCGCAACTCAGGGCTGATTACGGGGATCACATCTAAGATCATGTTAGACGGGTTTAAACCCGACTTCTTGAAAGATTCAACAATCTTTAGGCGCTTAATGATTTTTTTACGTTTTGCTTCACTAGAAACTTCTCTCAAATCCTCACGGAGTTGCTCAGAAATTTCTAAAATATTCATTTCCTCTAAAATTTCTTTAATAGACTCGGCACCCATACCAGCCTGAAACTCAGGATCTTCTTCCATAAACTGGGAGTAGGTTTCTTCATCAATAATCTGATGCATCTCAAGCTCAGTATTACCTGGGTTAAGAACAATATAGGCATCAAAGTATAAAACTCTTTCTAAATCACGAAGAGTCATATCAAGGATATTAGCTAGTCTTGAAGGTAGGCCCTTCAAAAACCAAACGTGACTCACGGGGCATGCTAATTTTACATGTCCTAGGCGCTCACGCCGAACTTTCGATTGAATCACTTCCACACCACACTTTTCGCAAGTGATGCCTCTGTGTTTCATTCTTTTGTATTTCCCGCAAATACACTCGTAATCATTTACAGGACCAAAGATTTTACCGCAAAATAAGCCATCTCTTTCAGGCTTAAAAGTACGGTAATTGATAGTCTCAGATGTTTTAATTTCACCGTGGGACCAAGAGAGAATTTGCTCCGATGAGGCAAGACTAATCCTGACTGCATGGTATTCCAATGGGTCAATGCTCTCGTTATATACTTGTTGGTTCAAGGATATCTCCTAACTGGGTTTGAAATTAATTATTAAAGTTCTTCGTCAACTTCCAAAAAGCCCTTATCTTGGATCAACTGGAAGTCTAAGCATAGTGACTTCAATTCGTTGATTAAGACGTTAAATGACTCAGGAATACTAGATTTTACCTCGTGAGTTCCTTTAACAATCGATTCGTAGACCTTATTACGGCCTTGAATATCATCCGATTTCACAGTTAAAAGTTCACGTAAAGTGTAAGCTGCACCGTAGGCTTCCAAAGCCCAAACCTCCATCTCACCAAATCTCTGGCCACCAAACTGGGCTTTACCGCCAAGTGGTTGCTGAGTAACAAGGGAGTAGGGTCCAATAGAACGAGCGTGTAGCTTATCGTCTACTAAGTGGTGTAGCTTAAGCATGTACAAGTAACCAACAGTTACAGGCTGCTCAAATCTTTCACCAGTACGTCCATCAGTTAGGACCATCTGGCCTGACTTGTTATAGTCTTCCATTTCCAATAAGCGAGTAATATCGGATTCATGAGCACCATCAAAAACAGGAGTGGCCATGTGAACGCCCTTTCTCAGTTTTTTGGCAAACTCAATAACACCGTCGTCATCACAGGAATCAAGATAGTCACTTAAGAACTTAGTTCGGTAGATATCATTGATCCTATCCTTTAGCTCTTTGACTGGGCTATGCTCTTCAATCATCTTGTTGATCTTATCGCCCAAGCCTTTGGCCGCAAGGCCTAGGTGAGTTTCAAGAACCTGACCCACGTTCATACGTGAAGGTACACCAAGAGGATTAAGTACGATATCAACAGGGGTACCATCTTTGTCATAAGGCATTTCTTCAGGAGCAATGATCCTAGAAATAACACCTTTGTTTCCGTGGCGGCCTGCCATTTTATCACCAACGCTCAAGCGTCGTTTCATAGCAACATAAACCTTAATAGAACGAATTACACCAGGTTGCAGATCATCAGTCCGGAACTCTCTTTCGTTCTTAGACTCATAAACGTTATCTAGGAGTTCTAGCTGGCTAGCTGCATTCTTTAACATGCGGCTTGCTTTATCTTGCAACTTGGCATCTTCAAATTGAATTTCGCCCCATGCTTGATAAGGCACTTTGCTAAATGACTCTTCGTTTAATTCTTCACCTTTTGAGTAAAGTTTCTCATTTGTATGAGGGCTAAATAGGTCGTAACCTAATTTTTTACCAGCAATCAGAGGCAATAGACTCTTTTTGAGGTTGCCTTTTACAATTCGAACTTCATCAGAATAATCATCTTCAATGTTTGCACGAGTTGCTTCTTCAATTTCTAATGTACGGGTATCCTTTTCAACACCTCTACGGTTGAATACCTTCACATCAATCACAACACCTTCAATACCTTGCGCCACTCTAAGAGATGTATCTCTTACATCACCAGCCTTCTCACCGAAGATAGCACGTAGTAATTTTTCTTCTGGGTTCAACTGAGTTTCGCCCTTTGGTGTTGTTTTACCAACTAGGATATCACCAGGTTTAACATAAGAACCAATGGCGATGATTCCAGACTCATCCAAGTTGCGCAAAGCATGCTCAGAAACGTTTGGAATATCCTTAGAAATCATCTCCTTCCCAAGTTTTGTGTCTCGGGCAAGAACTTCTAACTCTTCAATGTGAACCGAGGTAAAGCGATCGTTGATAGCAACGTTCTGGTTCACCAAAATTGAATCTTCGTAGTTGTAACCATTCCAAGGCATAAATGCGATTCGGATGTTCTGGCCTAAAGCCAACTCACCACCTTCACAAGAACCACCATCAGCCAGAATCTGACCCTTAACAACTTTTTGACCGACTGCCACAACAGGGCGCTGGTTCACACAGGTGTTTTGGTTACTTCTTCTGTACTTTCGTAAATGATAAATATCTACGTTAGGCTCAATTGCTGCTTCATCAGACTCTAAGTCAACTTCGGCTTCAATAACAATTCTTTCAGCATCTACACGGTCAATAACACCAGTACGTTTAGCCAAAATACAAGAACCTGAATCGTGAGCAACCTGATATTCCATACCTGTTCCAATGAATGGAGCTTCAGGGGAAACCACAGGTACAGCCTGACGTTGCATGTTTGAGCCCATCAAGGCTCGGTTTGCATCATCATGCTCCAAGAAAGGAATCAAACTTGCTGCAATGGAAACCAGCTGCTTTGGACTCACGTCCATCAATTCAATTTCTTCTCGGCGAATGGTCTTGAAATCACTATTATAACGGGCCTGAATTACGTCTTTTACAAAACTTCCGTCTTCTGCAAGCAGGGCGTTAGCCTGGGCAATTTTATACTGGCCTTCGTCAATAGCTGAGAGGTAAATCACCTCATTTAAAACTTTTCCGTCTTCTACTTTTCGGTAAGGAGTTTCGATAAATCCATACTCGTTAAGCTTTGCATAGGTCGCAACTGAAGAGATCAAACCAATGTTTGGTCCTTCTGGAGTTTCCACTGGGCAAATACGACCGTAGTGAGAGGTGTGAACATCACGAACCTCAAAGCCTGCTCTTTCTCGAGTCAAACCGCCTGGCCCAAGTGCAGATAATCTTCTCTTGTGAGTGATTTCTGAAAGAGGGTTGGTTTGATCCATAAATTGGCTCAACTGACTTGAACCAAAAAACTCGTTAATTACAGCACTAACTGGTTTGGAGTTTACAATGTCGTGAAGCATCATGGTTTCTGTTTCTTGCAAACTCATGCGCTCTTTAACGGCTCTTTCCATTCGAACCAGACCAATTCTGATTTGATTTTCCAAAAGCTCACCAACAGATCGAACTCTTCTGTTTCCTAAGTGGTCAATATCATCAATGATACCGCCTGCACCGTCTTTAAGACGTAACAAGTATTCAACCACGGCCATGATGTCATCCTTAGTTAAGATCGTTTGATCTAGAGGGGCATCAAGGTGTAATTTCTTGTTGATCTTCATTCTGCCGACGTTAGAAAAATCGTATCTATCGGGGTTGAAGAACATGTTATTAATTAAAGTCTTAGCAACTTCCAAAGTTGGGGGGTCGCCAGGCTTCATTTTTTTGTAGATCTCGATCAAGGCTTCATTTGTACCGTCAACCTTATCGCCAGCAAGAGTATCTCTTAAAGCAGAACCAATGGTTTTGTTACCAATGTATAACAAGGTAACATCTACAATTTCTTCTTCGATCAATTGCTCCAACACACCTTCTGTAATAGGCTCATTGCTGGCTACGATCACTTCACCATCTTTACCTTTTACAGTTCGAAGGCTGTAACGGCCTAAGATATCTTCAAGGCTAGATGGAATTTCTTTCACATCAGCTTCTTTTAACTTTCTAACAGAAGCCTTTGAAATCTTTTTGCCTTCTTGAACCACAACCGTGCCATCAGCGCCTTTAATATCGCCAATTGCTCTTTGGTTTTGTGCAGCCTGTGGATTGAAGAATTTAGTAAAACTTCTCTTTGCAGGATCCGCATCAAAGGCACCAGTCAAATTGATGGTTTCTGTGTAGTAGAAACGTTCTAGCAAATCTTCCGCACTGTATCCAAGTGCTTTCAAGAAAATAGTAGCTAAGAATTTTCGTCTACGGTCAATACGAACAAATAACAAATCTTTTGAATCAAATTCAAAATCAACCCAGCTTCCCCTTTGAGGAATAATGCTGGCCATGTATAATAGCTTGCCTGAAGAGTGAACTTTCCCTTTATCGTGAGAAAAGAATACACCGCTAGACTTGTGCAACTGACTTACAATTACGCGTTCAGTACCGTTGATAATAAAAGAACCCGTTTCGGTCATCAAAGGGAATTCACCTAGGTAAATTTCCTGTTCTTTAATATCGTGGATTCGTTTTTCATTCGATTTTTCATCTTTTTCCCAGATAATCAAACGCAACAAAGTTCGAATGGGCGCAGCGTAAGTAACGCCACGAATTTTACATTCGTTCTCGTCGTATTTAGGATCACCTAAACGGTAAGAAACATATTCTAGGGTACAAGAACCGCCAAAATCGGAAATAGGGAATACACTTCTAAAAACACCTTCTAATCCATGAGGATTACGGTTTTCAGGGGAGGTATCCTTTTGCAAAAACCAAGCGTATGAATTCTTTTGGATTTGCAATAATGAAGGGGGCTCTAGGACTGACTGGATTTTTCCAAAGTCAACTCTATGTCTTTGTGTATGTGGAAACTGCAGCATGCTCGACTCAGTAGGGGTTTGCGTTCGCTCGACAAAAATATCTGATCGTCTTTAAAAACAAAAACGGAAAAATATCTAACTCTTCAGCCTCATAGACTCTACCTCTGCAAACAAAGCGATGAACCTTGTACAGGGTTGAGTTAGATGACAAAGCAACGTTTAAGTTGCTATAAAAATGGGAGGGACTTTCCATTTTTAGACATTCAGATAGAAACGTATTTCTTGAAATAAACTTTAATTATTAACCCTTGACTTATTACTTGTCAAGAGAAATTCCAGTTGGGCAGGATATTTGCAAAATCCCCCGACAGGTTTCCCAGTCAAGGAGATAGCAAATATTTCTCAAAAAACTTAGATAGTTTTTTTAATTTTTTTCAGCATCTGCTGCTGCTTTTAGGTTTTTTTTATGGCCACGATAAATGTAATAGCCAATCGACCCTAAAAGAGCTGGAGGTAACGCAATCAACAAGACTGTTGTTGCGTAAAAAGCTTCCATAAACCCCTCACGCCCTGTAAAACAAACAGAGCAAGCCATTAGGGCTTGGGGCATAAGCAGCATTATTGTAGTGATTAGAATCTTCATGCTAAAGCAGGTAAACGGTTGTGTATAAAACAGGCCATAATCCAACTACGAAAAGCCAAAAAATCTTTACAGTAGTCAAACTAGCTTGAACTGATTCCTTCTCTACGGTATCAAACTTCGGGTACAACCAAACTAGGCAGACCAGAGCCGCTACAGCGTGAAAAGCATGAGTACCAATGATTAGATAGAATAGACCGCCGTAGTTACTAGAAGTCATTGTCAGTCCAAAGTTAATCAAACCAACCCACTCGTAACCTTGAAAAATCACAAAAAAGGCACCTGCTGCTAAGGATAAGATATAAGTCTTTTTGTAACCAGCTTTGTCCATAGCAAACTGCTTACCTGCGAGTATCAAGAGGAACCCACTAGCAAAGAGCACCAAACTATTAAAGGCGGTGGCTGTTACTGGCAAGCGTGGCTGCCCCCAAGGAGGCCACACAGGTACGCCTGCTCGTAAAATCATGTAGGCACTAACTAATGCTGCAAAGAACATCACTTCAGATGCTACAAAAAACAACATACCAACAACGCCATTAGGAATGGCCGGTTTGCGTGGATTTATTTTTAAACCTTCTGAACTCATCTTTTCCTTTATTCGGACCGTAAAAGCTTATTTAATCGGTTTTATTACCTGAAGTCAACTATCTAAAAAAGTGGCAAAAGAATCAGTAGTTTGACCTACCAAGAATTTGACCTATCAAAAATTTAATTAAAAAACTGAGAGCAAAAAAAAAGGCCTAGCACTCAATTGAGTACTAGGCCTTTTAAAGGTCGATGCTAGCGGTAAAGCTAGACACTGGCTCTCAGTCTTCTAGAAGCGCTGAGGGGTACAATCAGGTGACCCAGGAAGAAGTAGATGCGATGCACCAGCTCCGTGAGTCAAATGGTCGATAATACCAGGATGATGCTCATCAGCAATCTTAGCTTCAGCTAAGATCCTTGCTTTGTTAGCATCATTGTAACCATTACAATGAACCCAATTAGTTCCAGAAGTATTCTGGATATCAGGAGCAAGTCCCGCATAAAAGGCACCTAAGAATAGGATTGCTCCAATCAAAAGTAACCAAATATAGCGTTTCTCAATATTCAAGTGTAAGAAGTAAGCCGCAACCATTAAGGCTTTGACTACTGCAACACCAAAAGCTGTGATTAAAGTTAACCACATAATTTCTAAAGAAGGACCAATAACACTAATAGCAAATAGCACCATTAGGCCTGCCCAGATTTTTACATAATAGCCGTAGCCATGATCTGCTGACATAGTATCTCCTATTTAGCGATGTACATTAGTGGGAACAAGAAGATCCATACTAAATCCACAAAGTGCCAGTAAATACCGCAGAATTCAACTCTTTGGAGTTGCTTTCCTTTAGCGACATCTAATGAACAAATGTAAATAGCAGTCATTCCTGCGATTACGTGACCAGCGTGGATACCCGTTGCGGTGTAATAAAACGACCAGAATGGGTTCGACTGGATAACATATCCGTGAGTGATCTCTGTTGTATACTCGTAAGCCTTCACACAAAGGAAGATCAAACCACAACCAACAGTAAGCATCATGTACTTAACAGCAGTTTTGGTGTCTTTCTTCACATCAGCTGCGTGGTGAGCCATTACGATAAACAAAGAACTAGTTAAAAGTACGAAGGTATTGGTAGCGCCTGCATACACGTTAGTGTGTGCAGCTTCCATACCCCAGTAAGCGTTGTGCATTCGGTATAATAAATAGCAAACAACAAGTCCGCCAAAAATCATAAATTCGCTAGCAAGTAACATCCACATAGCCAAACGGCCAGTTGGGATCCCTGTTACGCTACGTCCGGTTGCGATAGGTGCCTGAAAAGACATAAGTTTCTCCGATTTCTCTATAGTTTCGGTTAAGGGCAGAGGGGTTAAAACCTACTGCCCAATTTTCTATACTGCCTTATGCTTTTGAAGGCACGTTTTGAGGCAAGTAATCTTCTTCCATGTCTTCACGGCTATATTCGTAAGCACCGCGGTAAACAGTTGGAAGTGTCTCAAAGTTCCCGTGAGGCGCAGGTGAAGTGGCAACCCACTCCAAGCTGTTTGCCTTCCAAGGATTGTTTTCTGCTGGCTCACCATTTTTGATAGAACCAATGAAGTTCAATATAAATGGAACTTGGAACAAAATCATTACGATCAATGACATTGTTGCGTAGATTCTTAAATCTTGCATTCCAGGTTGCATTAACTCAGGGAAGTGATTGTAGTCATAAATCTTACGATGCTGACCTGCAATCCCTAGGATAAATAATGGGATGAAAATTCCGTTAAAAGGAATCGCTGTACCCCAGAAATGAATCTTTCCTAAAGTCTCACTGTACATCTTTCCAAAAATCTTTGGGTACCAGTAGTAGATCGCGGCAAACATACCGAAGAATACTGTAGGCATTAAGGTGTAATGGAAGTGAGCAACAACGAAAGTGTTGTCGTGGAAATAAATATCCAAGCCACTTGAGCCTAGGAATAATCCTGTTAAACCACCAACTAGGAACTCGATAATGAAACCAAGGGCCCAAAGCATTGGAGTTGTAAACTCAATACTACCACCGTAAAGGGTAGCAATGTAGCACATGTAGATTACACAAATTGGAAGTGAAATCATAATTGTAGTCACACTAAAGATAGTGGCCATTCGAGGGTCGATACCAGCAATAAACTGGTGGTGAGCCCAAACAATCATGGATAAAACACCAGTCATGAAAGTTGTGTAGATAATTGTCTTGTAACCAAAAAGTTTCTTTCTAGAGAAAGTAGTAATGATCTCTGCAATAAATCCTAAACAAGGAAGAAGAAGAACATATACTTCAGGGTGACCGAAGAACCAGAATAAATGCTGGAACAAAACTGGATCACCACCGCCAGAAGGTACATAAAAACTTGTGCCTAACTGCTGGTCAAAAAGCAACATGATCGCGCCAGCCACTAAAGGGCCTACTGAGAACATGAATAAAATAACTGCGATGTTGATCATCCAAATAACGATTGGAATGTCCATCATCTTCATACCTGGTGCACGACTGTTCATAGTCGTAGTCAGGAAGTTAATACCACCAAGTAAGAATGCAATGATCTCTAAAGCTACTGCAAGTAACCATAAAGAACTACCCCAAGGGGTTAAGTTGTATTCTGCTCTTGCTGAAAGAGGGGGGTAAGAGGTCCAAGAACCACCAAAACCACCACCTGGTACGATGAAGCTAATAAATAGCACAATAGTACTGATCAAAAAGATCTGGTAAGATAAGCGATTCAAGCGTGGGAATACCATATCATCACAACCAATCATCAGGGGAATAAGAATATTCCCGAAAGCTGCAATCAAAAGGGGCATTCCTACCCAGAAAATCATAATAGTCGCATGGTTTGTGATCAATGCATTGTAGTTAGCTGGTGTTACAAGTCCCCATAAAGGTACTGATTCACCTGGCCAAGCCAATTGCATACGGAACACATAAGCCATAAAGCCGCCAAAGGCAGCCATAATAAGACTGGTCCACATGTACTGTAGTCCGATGTACTTGTGATCCACTGGGAACAAGAACTTCTCGGAAAAAGTCATTTCGTGATGAGCCATTGTCATCTCCAATATAAATTAGATAGCAGGTTGCCCTGCTACGTTTTTTTAAAAAAAGTAAATTACTCGGTTGCTGCTGTTTCTTCTGCCGCTGCTTCCATTGGTTCTTCCATTGGTTCAGCCTCGACTATTGGTGAGTTCGCAGAAACCCAGTTGCTATAATCTTCGTCAGTATGAAGGATGATTTTCGAAGCCATGATACCATGACCAACACCACACATTTCTGTACATTGAATATCAAATGAAGCTGTTGCATCTGTATCAGCGCCTAATAAAGTGCCGTTATCACCTGCGTTTGCGTTCATTTTGTTTTTGATAGCCTTCATTTCACCAAATGGCATAGATTTAAACCATTGTGTAATAATTCGACCAGGAATTACATCCTGCTTAAGTCGAAAAATAGGGACTGAAAATGAATGAAGTACATCACTGCTTTCTAATTCAACGTGCACTGTCTTACCTGCTGGTATGTGTAACTCGTTGATGCTAGAAATATCGTCTTCTGTGCCAATCTGGCCGTCTTTACCTGGAGTTATATAAGTCCAAGCCCATTGCTGGCCAATCGCGCGTACTTTCATTTCTGCGGCTGGTAAGTTTTCTTTGATGTTCGCCCACACTGCGTGTGTCTTAACATCAATAACTAAGTCAAATAATACGAACAATGCTAATGTAGCATATACAAAACTAAGCTCTTTTTTAGTCTCGCCTGTTACGTACTGCGCTTTTACACCTGGCTTGCGTACTCCTACTGCGATAAAATAAAGAATCACAGCTAATGAGACTACAAAGCCAAAAAGCATTAAATAGGTAATAAGATGTAGTAACTCATCCATACTACCGGCATAGGTACCGCCCTGAGGGGGCAAAATTCCATAAAACATAATTTGTTTCCTCCCTTTTTATAAAAAAGGCTTA
>JASJGK010000265.1:0-2521 GCA_033791585.1 SAR324 cluster bacterium
GCTTCATAGTCTATTTCGACTTGAAATCTCATTTATTAAGGGTTGGTTAAAACACTTAAAAGATGACCCTAGGGCAATCTTTAAAGCTGCGGCTTTGGCATCTAAAGCCGTTCAGTATTTGACCACTGAGGAGGCAAAATAGAATGAAATTTAAAATTACTATTGCAAGCCTTCTTTATAAAAACGGCAAAAGCCTAGAGGCATCAATTTTTGATGCTAAAGGCTATGAGGACTTTACCTATGAAAGCTTAGCTGATTTTTTGATGCAAGCGCCGCCTGAAGACAGGCGTTTGATTGAAAACACCTTAAAGCGCATTGACTCAGAAAATGGGGATGTTTTCAGGTACCTAAAATTTTTAGCAGAAGAAATGCTTGATTGCTTGGGATTCCAAAGACCCAAAACAACACAGCAAAAAGTCAAAAGGGGGAAAGTTTTATATTTCCCCATCCAAGAACTAAAAACTCAAAAGGCGTAAGGGAGGCTTGCAGGCCTCCCAAAGGATTTAAAAATGAACTCATCCGAACTCAAAAGACTTGAATTTGTAAAGGCCCTAGCCCAAGAGCAGGGCCTTTATTTTCCTCTGGGCTTCTCGCCGACTGCGGCGATCTGCGCCATGACTAGTGAGGCTATGCACTATGAAAACCTTGCTAGGTTCTTTAAGGGTAAGGCTAAATCTGAAAAAGTTGCAGAGTACCAGGAACAGGCTAAATTTTACACCGAAGCTTTGCTTCAGGTTTTAAATTTTGAAATTAAAAACTACCTTCGAACCCTTAAGGCTTCACCTCAAGAGTTCGAGCAAAGAAAAGTTTTTAAAGTGGCCGCACCGAATAACCCCAAAAGAGTCTTCCTTGTGGAAGCCTCAAATCAGCTAGATTTAGAAACTCAATTTAAAAATTTAAGCCTAGCAAACCCAAAAGTTTTAGGCTCTTGGGAAAGTAAAAAGCAAGCTTCATGAAAAGCTTGTTATTTACAAAGCGAATCAAGGTAAAAGGAGCAACTATTCCCCCTTTAAAGTCATTTAAAAAGTTACTGAGCCTCTTATGGTTTTATTCATTAAGAGAATGGATATATAGACAGCTTTCCAAAAAAAATTATACCTTAAATTTACTCAAAAAAATGGGATTGCTCAAGGTACACAATGACGACAGGTGAAAAAGCTAAAGGGAATGGGTGCGCATTGATATTTGTATTAATTCTTGCAGGCATTATTCTTTTTTTATTCCTACTAATGCTTTGGGAAAATTACATCCCTGAAAATCCCCCAGACCAATACAAAACCCCTGTAGTTTTCCGTGGAGTAACCGACACGGAGGTAGCTTGCAATAAAAACTTACGATGCACTCCACATAAAATGATAATGAGTTTTGTAGATGCCACCGCTATAAGTATGTCTAGGGGCTATGAAGGGAAAATATTTACTTTGAAAGTCATAGAAATAGAGCAAAAAGAAGAAGCCCTAAGGCAGCTTCAACTTGCCATTGATGGTGGCTATCTTTATGTCGATGACCAAAATTATTTGGTCACCGAGTAACCCTATTTATTAATGTCTAGCTCCATTCGTAACTCTGTGCGGAAGGGCGTAAAATCGCCTTTACGAGCGGCACTAGTCAATTTCTCTCCAATATATGAACGATGACCAGCAGCCTCAAAATCAAAATCATCCCATAAAACTAATTCATAGACACCTGTGTCTTTTTTAGGAATGGCTTTCCAATGCATTGTGCCCAGTGCACCAAAAAGTTGAATATCCAAAATTGTTTTCCATTCTTCTTTTAGTGCGTTTAAACTAGGGCTATAAGAAAAGTTTCCCGTTAGATCGCCACCGCCTGCAATCTGTTTCTTAATCCCAATTTTTACCTTCTGAAAGGTAACGCTATTTAAAATCCATTGTCCCACTTCGCTTTTAGGCTCAATTTTCCAAATGGACGCATCCTTCTTCATTCCTCTTTCAAAAAACTTTCTTGTCATATCTAGGCGATATCTGCGAAGAGTTCCAACAATAAGACGTTGCACGTCTTTTTCACTCTGAACATCCCCTGTTTTTAATGGAAAATAGACCCTAGTCTTGCCCTCTACTACATGCTCTGTTACCTGTTTCACAGTGATTTTTTTTTCTTTCTCTAGCTTCATCAAGTCATTAAAATAATCAACCACACCCTGTAGGCTTTCCCCCTTTGCCATTAAAATCCAGACATGCTCATTCCAGTCCCATTGGAATTGTTCTTTTTCCTTCTCGATTGCAGGTTGGTTAGCTTGCTTATCTGCTTTTGTTGGGGCCCTTTCTGGTAAGGGTTTATTCTTTTCTTCGCTTAAGTCCACTTCAGGGATAACCAGCTCATCCCCAGGATAAATATGTACGACTTCATTAGGGAGATATTTAATTTTGTCTGGGTTGGCCTCTGCGATTGTGCGCCACAGGGTGCCGCTTCCATAGTGATCCTTTGCAATGCCCCAGAGGGTGTCACCCTTTTTGATACGGTAGGTTTTCTCGCCCTTTTTAGCTGCTAGATTGGTGGGGGT